>CATPBS010000233.1 GCA_955652715.1 uncultured Candidatus Udaeobacter sp. | reverse complement strand
AGTGAACACTATGTAGCCGAATAGATCGTGCTTCGGGCCATTATTGACATAGAGCGCGGGATTGAACTGGAAATCGCGCGTGACGTTGCAGGTAAAACCGATCGTCGATGAGTTTTCAGAGCCGCTTTGGAAATCGACCTGCACTCGCAAGGTCTCATTGAAGTCGTACGCATAGCCGAGAATTGCTTCGTTTTTGTAGCCGGCATGCATGCCGCCGACGAACACTTTGTGATGCTCGGTGCAGTAGCCAGCTTCGATATAGGGCTGAGGATCTACGTTCAGGTGAGGGGACCAATTCACGAACCCAACGGAAAGAAGAAGGCTCTTTCGTTAGCAATCCGATTTCCGTCGCGAAGATCCAATCGTCCGGTTGGAATCCACGAAACACCGCTACCTCACCCCATTTCGTCAGGCCCAGCTCGGCTTGCAATTCATACGGGTTTGCAATCCGCTTGTCTTGAATTTGCAGGCTCAAGGAGAGATCCCCCTCTGGTTGCAAATCTGGCGTCACGATTTGACTCAACCCTTTCGTTGTGGCCATCGCAGAAGGAATGTTCGCGAGACTTGTCAGCAGCAGAATGATCGCCACCGCGAAGTTGATTCGCTCATGTCCAAATCCGCCAATCTTTTTGACATTCTTGGCCACGATGTCGGGAGTAAAACCGTTGCTTGGGAATTTGTCGATTCCGTGTTGAACCTGCGCCGCGCGATTTTAAGATGCCGATAATGCGTGTGCTCGCCATCGACGCCTCTCTTCGCAACACCGGTGTGGCAATTGTCGATGCGAACAACGGCAAACCGCGTTCTATCTATTTCGGGACGATTCACAACGCCAGTTCGATGCGTTCCTCATCTTGTCTGGTCGCCATCCGCGATCAGCTCGTCGAACTCATTCGAGAACACGAACCGGATTGTTGCGCGCTCGAATCGGTTATTTACGTGCAAAGCTACAAGACCGCGATTGTCCTGGGAGCCGCACGCGGCGCGGCCATTCTGGCTGCGGCCGAAAACGGATTGCCAGTTTTTGAATATTCACCAAGACGAATCAAACAATCGACCGTTGGGCACGGCGCGGCGGGAAAAAATCAAGTCGCATTCATGGTGCGCGCGCTTCTCAGTTTAACGCAAACGCCAGATGCCGATGCAGCGGATGCGCTCGCCATCGCTCTCACGCATCTGCGCGCGCAGGAAACGGTGCGGCTGGGCATTGCTGGTTGTATTCAAATATGAATGGTCTTCGTTCGTTCAGCGAGGCCGCGGTGCCGCGGACGCTTTTGGACATAGGCGCAGCCCGCCGGTCCTACCTCGATGTGCGTTGGCTCGGCCGAGTGGATTTCGCACACGCCCTCGCGCTCCAAGAGGAAATTGTCGCGAAAAAACGAGAAGATCGTTCCCATGCGGACGAACTGCTTTTGCTCGAGCATGACGCGGTTTACACAATCGGGCGCACTCCTGACCAATCCAGTTTGCTGGGCGCCGCGCATCTGCCCCATCCACTTTTTGCGATCAATCGCGGAGGCCAGGCGACATATCATGGACCCGGCCAACTGATGGGTTATCCGATTATCGATCTCCGTCGGTGTGGTCAGGATTTGCACAAATATTTGCGCTGGCTCGAACGACTGCTCATTGAGCTTCTGGCTGGCCACGGCATTGCCGCCTCGCAACGCGAATCGCTTACTGGAGTCTGGGTCGGCGGCCGCAAAATTGCTTCGATTGGCGTAGGTGTCCGCCACTGGATCACCATGCACGGCTTTGCCTTGAACGTGTGCGGCGATCTTTCGCCTTTTGATCAGATCGTTCCATGCGGCATTAACAATGTCGCAATGACATCGATAGAAAAGGAAACCGGCCGCGCATTTTCAGTTGCCGCCGTTGCTGCGTCGCTTGAGAAATTAGCGCTGAATCGGATTAGCGACTTGTGCATTGCACCGGAAGTAGAACCGATCAGTGTTTAAAATCGAAGAAACATGATTCCGCTCGAAGACAATGTCGGTGATATCATCGGAAAAGCGCAACGCGGGTTGGGAATTTCCGATTCTGAACTGTCGGAAAAAGCGCGCGTCAGTTCGTCAACAATCCGCAACCTGCGCGAGGGCAATTTGGATGAACTGGCCCTTTCGCGCGTTGCACCGGTCCTTGGCCTAAGCGAGCGAGCCCTTCGCGAACTCGCCAAGGGTGAATGGCATCCAGAAAAAATCGAAGGATGCGACGGCCTTGCGCAATTCAATACGGATTACCACGGCATGGCTGTTAACGCCTACCTCACGTGGGACCCGGCGACTCGTGCCGCAGCGGCCTTTGATACCGGCGCCGATTCCAATGAAATGGTGCGCTTTGCGAATCGCCATAAGCTGGACGTGCAACTCATTCTGCTTACGCACGCTCACGCCGATCATGTCGCAGACCTCCCGCGCCTCCGTGAAGAAACCGGCGGAGATGTTTTTACTCCAGCGCAGGAACCAGTTCCTGATGCGGAGCTAATTGACGAGGGAAAACGTTTTCGGCTTGGTAACCTGCAAATCGATACGCGGCTGACCTGGGGTCATTCCCCGGGCGGAATGACATATGTGGTGACTGGCCTTGCGCGGCCGATCGCCGTCGTAGGCGATTCGCTTTTCGCCGGATCGATGGGCGGCGGAAACGTGTCGTACCACGATGCCTTGCGAAATAACCTCGAGAAAATCCTGACGTTGCCGGATGAAACGATCGTTTGCCCGGGACACGGCCCAATGACCACGGTAGGCGAGGAGATACAGCACAACCCGTTTTTTGCTGGAAGGCTGTAATGTCCGATGTCCGATTTAGGATGGATGATGTAGTCTCGTGCGGTGGATAAGCGCGAACTTCAAGATCGCACCAAACGATTTGCTCTTCGTGTAATAAAACTGGTGGATGCGCTTCCGAATACAAGAGCCGGACGCGCGATTTCTAGCCAACTCGTGCGTAGCGCAATGTCCGTAGGCGCAAACTATCGGGCAGCATGTCGCGCCCGTTCTCGCGTTGAGTTCGCTGCCAAACTTGGCACGGTGCTTGAAGAAGCTGACGAGAGTTTGTATTGGCTCGAAATGATTCGCGACGCAAAGCTCCTCCTGCAATCGAGAATTTCTCTACTGTTGCAGGAAGCTAGTGAGATTACCGCGATCGTAGCCGCCGGTCGGAAATCAGCAACCAGAGAACGGAAGATCTGACATCGAACATCAAACATCTTACATTTTAATATGAACATCGGTTTTGTTGGAGTCGGCCGCATGGGCGCGAACATGGCACGCAGATTGAAGGACCGGCAGTTTCATATCACGGCAGTTTACGACACCAATCGCGCGGCTGCTACGTCGCTAGCCGCCGAACTTGGTTGCGCAGCCGCTCAGGATTTGTCGGAGGTCACTGCAGCATCTGACGTAATCTTCACCGTGGTCACGGACGACAACGCGATGCGAAATATCTTCACTGGAAGCGGCGACAATTTGCTCGT
>CATPBS010000232.1 GCA_955652715.1 uncultured Candidatus Udaeobacter sp. | reverse complement strand
TATTGGAGCAGCCTTACGCGAAGCGCCACGTGGAGCTCGCTCACCCTGGTTATTTATGGCTTTGCTGCAGCTGCCACGCCAATTCTGCTTTACATCGTCTTCAATCGCGAAGCCTATACTTTGTACGAATCCAGCTTTGTTCGCGATTTCTGGCATGCAATGCGAATAGCCCCCTTTCCGGTTGGTATCCGACCGTATATCGACCAGCTGCGGAGCTGCTTTTTCAGTGTGCCGGCTCTTCGCTTTTTCATCCCAGATACTTTACCTATTCCGCTCCCATATTATTGGCTTTTGGTACCAGGGTTTGCGCTGGCGCTTTGGCAGAAGCGCTTTGAAATCGCATTGCTGGCCATAATTCCAGTTGTCGGTGCTTTTATCGCAAAGTCCATAGAGAACCGCCTGCTTCTGCCGATCCCATTCTGGGTAATCCTGATGAGCTTCACATTTGCCGCGCTTTCAAGATTGAGGCGGTGGCCAAGCGCGGAGATTCTTCTCTGCGCAATAGCGGGATTAATACTGATAGCCGGCTTGGGCCCGTCGATTCGGTACATTTACAGCAAGACGAAAAGTCCGTTTGGGATCCGCTACTACGCACAACACGAGGTTGCCGTCTCGCGGTTCTTAAAGCATGTTGTTGCCGGCCAAGAGCACCCGAGTCCGCCTCAGCTGGAACGCGACGAGTTCAACCGCATTCCAGGCATCCCCGATCCTCCTTACGAAACGCTGATCTGCCAGGATGACGCTTATTCAATCATTCACCTGTTCTTGCATGATTACGACGATACCAAGATCCTGTCCTTTTGTGGCGGCTACCCGTTTTTCTTTGTTATGAGCGAGCAGGATGTATGGAACGCTAATAAGACGGCCATTCTCAATCACGTTCCGAGCGATAAGGATCTGAAGTTGATTTGGGAAAGAGATCCAAAGACAGAAAGAATCATCGGAATGTTCCAATCGCTCCGCGATCTCGGAACGGAGGACTCGCTTTCCTTTTCGTTCGGCGGAAGAGTCCGGACCTTTTACGTCCTAAATATTGGCAACAAGAACATTCATCAGTTCCAAGGCCGCGTGAGAGCGCTGCCTACTACGCCTGTTCAAGCAGGACCCGAGACAGTGCCTCCTCAGGTTAAATCCGTGCCTGAAGGTGTTGCTAACATGTTTAAAGGCGGCAGGGGAACCGGTAAAGTAGAGTTCGATTCGCCGACTGGAATTGCTGTTGATGGCAGCGGAAACGTTCTGGTCGCCGACACGGGTAACGGGCGCATCGAGAAATTCTCGCCAAACGGCACTTTCGTTACGAGCATAGGACAATTTGAAGCGCCGAATGGAATCGCAATTGATCACGCGGGCAACATTTACGTCGCGGAGATAGGCTCCAAGCACCGCGTTCAGAAGCTCGGACCGGACGGAACTTTCATCGCTGAGTGGGCCCCTGGATTATACGGGCCGCGAAGGATCGCCATCGGCCCTGATGATTCGATTTATGTCGTCGATTCGGGTCGCAATCGAATCGTGAAGTTCAGTCCCGATGGTGAGGTCCTTGCGAGTTGGGGCAGCGAGGGAAGTGGCGATGGACAGTTCAAAGGCCTTAGTTCGGTCGCGGTCGATCCCACCACTAATAAGGTCTATGTCGCCGATCCACTTAACAGGCGGATACAGGTGTTTGATTCAGACGGGAAGTTTGTAACTAAATGGTTAGTGCCAGAATGGGGACGACCATACGGCTTCGAAGATTTGGCTATAGATTCGAAGGCGGGCCGATTGTACGCATCGAGCACCCACATGGACACAGTGCTCGTTTTTGATCTGAACGGAACTAGAATCGGCACTTTAACGCCAAAGCCACCAGATAAACTCGAAGGGGCGTCAGCCTTGGCGTTGGCAAACCGGAAGCTCTACGTCCTAAACATGGCGGGAAATCGCGTAAGTGAGATCGATCTATAGTCAAATCCGCATCGGATAACGATGAACACGAGCACCTGCCATCGTTATTGCCATTGTGATTTGCACTGGGCTAGAAGTTAAATCAGCGAGGATTGGGTTATGTTAGCTCTGATTTATCTCGGATTGGCGATTGCTCTGGGCGACCTTCTTTGCCGGGGCTTTTACCGGTTCGTATCTATTCCTCACCGCTGGACAGTAGCCATACTGGTTGGCACCTTCCTCAGCACATGGTTCACGTATCTAGCTGGGCTGGCTTTTGCCCAAACAGCTGAACCCTTGATGTGGGCAGACCTGCTGTTTTTCGTGGTTGGGCCTGGCGCGATCTTCTGGCTGTCCAGAAAAGCTCCAAAGGTGCACATGATTGCGCCGCGTGCACCGGGATCGTCAAAGTGGGATTGGATCACGCTGGGCGCACTGTCTGCTGCGGTGTGCGTTCTGCTGATGGGAACGCTCTATCTCAACAGGCAGGGCCGGCTATATCTATCCGGGATGGAAGCCAGCGATTTCGCCCCACAGTTGGCTATTGCCCAAAGTTTCGCCCTCAGCCATAACTTCCCGACGGCGTACCCGCTTTACGCTGGCCAATCCAATCAATATCACTTTCTATTCTATTTTCAGGCCGGCAATCTAGAGCTCCTTGGGCTCAACCTGGCTTGGAGCATCGATGTACTCAGCGTGCTGGGTCTCATGAGTATGATCGCGCTGGTCATGGCATTGGGCGAGCTGCTCTTCAACTCTCGGGTTGTAGGACGTGTGGGAGCCGTGCTTTTGTTTTTCCATGGCTCCCCTGCGTTTATTCAATTCCCTAGGTCTCAGTCGCCCTTTCAGAAGGCTCAGAGTGTTTTCGTTAACCAACGGCACTTGCCTTTCACGATCGGGGTATTCCTGCTTGTGTTAATCTTCTTGGTAGATCAATATCGGCAGAGAACGTGGGCAGGCGAGACGAACTCCGACGCGAATGTGGCGTCGGGACAGCCGAACAGGCTTGGTACCCGAAGTGAGGCCAAGGCAGCTTTTAGTTCGAGATTCGTCACCAGTGCCAGAGCCGCACTTATACCCGCCAAGAGCTTTGTTTTCTCAGGTGTTCTATTGGGTGCGCTGCTACTCTGGAACGCTCCGGTTTTTATAGCTGGTGCAGCGGTGGTGTCTTTTCTTTTCATCCTATTCCCCTGCCGCTGGCAGATGGTGCAACTCGGGGTTACAGCTGCGGTTGTTGCCTTGGCTCAGCTAGTTTACCTAGGGTCAGGAGAAATGGCACCTGGGCAACATTCATTGTTTCACTGGGGATACATCGTCGACAACTCCACCGTCACCAAGCTTATAAACTACATCGCGTTCACCTTTGGTTTGAAGTGGCCGGTGATAATCCTTGCGCTTCTTGTGGTCTCGTGGTTTCAGCGGCGGTTCTTCATCGCTATGTGCAGTTTGTTCGTGCTTACCTTTTGCATGCAGCTCGGTACCGAAACGTTACCAAGCAATACGTTTCTCAATATCTGGCTGGTTATGGCCAATTTGTTTGCAGCTTACGGCTTATGGCGGTTATGGAAGCTACGGACTGCCCCAGTGTTCGGCATAGTCGTGGCCGCCACACTGACAGCTTCTATTGTCGCCGGCGGAGTTATCGATCTCTTGCCGGTTTACAATAGCTCCCGGATCGAAGTAAACTTTGAGAAAGAGCCATTGGTAAAAGG
>CATPBS010000231.1 GCA_955652715.1 uncultured Candidatus Udaeobacter sp. | reverse complement strand
GTTAAAACGCCTCGTGGACCCAGTGGAACTGGGTCGCGGGCTCCGCATCGCAAGTGATTTTCTGCACGGCTGCGGCGTGTTTATTTTAACCGGTGGCGGACAGATTGAGCAAACAGCCCGGGAACGTGCCCGGCCAGTGGTATGTGAATACAAGCTGCGCTTTGTGCCGTCTGTGTCTCGAAGAAGCGCCGAATCTCATCACCTACAATCGCGACGAAACTGCCGTTCATTTTTCTAAACAACCCGAAACGCCCGAGGAAGCCGCTGCCGCAGAGCGCGCGATGGAAGTTTGCCCGACGCTCGCAATCGGAAATGACGGGTGAAATTTGCGACGCTGATGAATCACCGCTACAAGACTTGCTATGATCGAAGCCACCGCTACCGCTGCCGTTGCTGCCCCACGGTACACGCGGGCAAATCCGTTTCCCGCTCGTCTCGTTGTTAACCGTCGCCTTAGCGGTCCGGAATCTGCGAAGGATACACGCCATTTCGAGCTCGATCTGACGGGATGGGGGTTGAGCTTCGAAGTTGGCGATTCATTGGCGGTTTATCCAACCAACGATCCACAGTTGGTCGATGAAATCATCCATGCGCTCGGCGCGACCGGCGATGAACAAGTCCCGCGGCCAAGGGGGGAACCAACGACCCTGCGCGAAGCGTTGCTGCGCGATTACAGCATCACGCAGCCTACGCCGAAGTTTTTGAGGGCCATTGCCGAGCGAGCTTCCGCTGCGCCTACCCTGGGGTACCTTCTCGCGCCAGACCGCAAACACGACCTTGAGACTTACCTTTGGGGCATGGAAATAATCGATTTCCTCCTGGATCATCCTTCTGCCCGTTTCGCGCCGGAAGACTTTGTGGGCTTACTGACGAAATTACAGCCGAGACTTTATTCAGTGGCCTCGAGCTTAAGGGCCTACCCCGACCAGGTGCACTTCATCGTGGATGTTGTCCGTTATGAAAGCAATGGCCGGGTCCGCAAAGGGGTTGCCTCATCCTTTCTTGCAGAACGCGCTGATGACGTGCCCGTGCCCGTTTTTCCGAGCGTGGCAAAACACTTTCATTTGCCGGAAAATCCTGACACTCCAATCATCATGGTCGGTCCCGGGACCGGAGTCGCGCCATTCCGCGCGTACCTGCAGGAGCGAAAAGCAACCGGGGCAAAGGGAAAAAACTGGCTCTTCTTCGGCTCACAGCACGAGAGATGCGATTTTGCCTATGGAGACGAATTCAACGGGTTTATGAACGAGGGAATTCTCACACGGCTCGATTGCGCCTGGTCACGCGATCAACCCGAGAAGATCTATGTCCAGCACCAGATGACGGAGAAGGCCCACGAGATTTGGAAATGGATTGATGGGGGAGGCGCATATTTCTTCGTGTGCGGCGACGCGCGCAGGATGGCCAAGGATGTGGATGCGACGCTGCGCAAAATCGTGCGGGAACAAGGCGGCAAAAGTATCGATGAAGCCAACGAATACGTTGAGAAACTGAAGAATGAAAAGCGCTACAAACGAGATGTGTATTGAATAACGTGATTCGTTACATCGTTAAAACGTTACATCGGATTTGCGACTTGACGGTTTAACAGTTCAAGCGCAGCCATTCGTCATCTTCCACATTTGTGGCATAATAGGTTAAAACCTCCGAGCGACGAGTTCATTGCTTTCAAATATCAAGAGATCCCTCGACTTCGCTCGGAGTGACACAACACGAAGCCATGTACGAGAACACTGAATTCACATTGAGCCGTGATTGCGAGGCGATCCAGATTCCGAGCGGTCAAAAAACAACGATCCCGGCCGGAACACAAGGCGTGATTACGCAAAGCCTCGGAGGAAGCTATACACTCGCAACTTACCAGGGCTTGGCGCGCGTTGCAGAAAAAGACCTCGATGCGCTCGGTCTGCAAAAACTGCAGGCGCAGGAAACCCCAAAAACCGCACGTATAAATGGTGAAGTTTCAGAAGACGACGTCTGGAATCAATTGCGGCAATGCTACGATCCGGAGATCCCGGTCAACATCGTCGATCTCGGCCTGGTTTATGATTGCCGTCTAACTAAGAAAGAGGACGGCGGCACGCGGGTGGAAGTGAGAATGACACTGACCGCACCCGGTTGCGGAATGGGGCCAGCGATCGCGCATGATGCGCAGAGCAAAATTCTTAGTATCGACGGCGTGGATGAAGCAGACGTCCAGCTCGTTTGGGATCCGCCATGGAACCAAAACATGATCAGCGAAGCAGGACGGATGAAACTCGGGATGATTTAAGTGGCTTAAAAGCCAGTGTGAATCAAACCCTGCGAGGAAATGCTGTCGCGTCGCTGCAATTTTGATTTTAATTTCTAATCGCGCATTGACACTACGCAACGCGCTCCTATACTCGTGCCCCGCGGAGCGTTCTGATCGTAAAATTCTTCAGCGTTTTTTAAAAAAGATGCCTTTGACTAAACTCATCTTGACCGAAAATGTGCCCGGACTCGGTGCCGAGGCCGACCTGGTCAAAGTGCGCCGCGGTTATGCGCGAAATTATCTTCTGCCGCGTGGGAAAGCATACGAGGTTACACCAGGCGCGTTGCGCCAGCTCGATGCGCTCAAGCGAAAACGCACCGAGCGTGAAGCGCGCGAGCTGAACGAGGCGGAAGAAATGGCGCGTCGAATCGGCAAGGCGCGACTGGTCTTCACCTTGGAGACCGGTGAAACTGGCAAAGCTTTCGGCTCGGTTACGGCGCAAGACATCGTCAATCGGCTCAAAAACGAGCTCGGTGCCGAAATTGATCGACATAAAATTGTTCTGGAGCGCCCAATCAAAGATACCGGTGAGCACGAGGTCGCGATCAGGTTGCATCATGATGTGAC
>CATPBS010000230.1 GCA_955652715.1 uncultured Candidatus Udaeobacter sp. | reverse complement strand
GCCTCAAATGGGCCGCTGTCGGTTTCGTCGTTGCTTTTGCATTGATGAAACTGATCGAGGCTAGTCATATTCACGACGATATTCCGAAGCCTGCTTTCAAGATACGGCAGACCAAGCGTGCAACGTTCGTGTTATCGACATTCGCAGCGATGCTTTCAGCTTTGGTCTGGTTGCTGGTGCAGAAGTTGGACTGAGGGCGCGCGCTCTTCGTGTAACGCGTGTCAGCCCATGTAGAACCCTCCATTAACGTTCAAGACGTGGCCGGTGGTATATGAAGCCATTGGCGAGGCGAGGAAGAGCGCTGCGTTTACGATTTCACTTACATCACCAAGGCGGCCGAGCGGAATTTGTTTGATGAAGCTTTGCATCGCTTCCTGAGGCACGTCCTTGCTCATTCCGGCGTCAATGAAACCCGGAGCGATCGCATTGACCGTGATGTTTTGCCGCGCGAACTCGCGGGCAGAGACTTTCGTAAGGGCGATAATTCCTGCCTTGCTCGATGAATAATTCGCTTGTCCGAACAAGCCCATCTGCCCGCTCACGGATGACATGTTGATGATCCGCCCGCCATTACGCAGGATCGCACCTGCTTTTTGCGTGACTGTAAATGTGCCGACGAGGTTGACCCGAATCACGCTCTCGAATTCGTCCACCGACATTTTCTTGATGGTGCGATCGCTAATGATCCCGGAGTTGTTCACCAGAACGTCGAGCCCCCCATGTCGATCTTGTATTTGCTTCATCATCTCCTCGACCTGCTGCGGCTGCGTCACATCGCACTCAATCACCAGCGGGTCGTGCAACTCCTTCGCCACGTTCGTCGCATCGGTTTTGTTTTGTCCCTGCGTATCGGTGATGTAATTCACCACGCATCGCGCGCCGCGCGCGCCGAAAGCCTTGATCATTTCCGCGCCGATCCCGCGCGAGCTGCCAGTGACTAGCACAATTTTGCCGGTGAAATCGAGTGGATCTTTCATTTACCGCTCAACATCTATTCCTGGAAAAGTGACGGACCACGAGCGCAATCGTCAGTCCAATCAAAATCATGTGAATGATCACGGCGGTCACATCCCTGGAAACGGAATGGCGCACGTTCGGGAATCTGAGCGGCACGACAATCCAATACATGAAAATGTAAACCGCAATTCCGTAAGCCAGTCCCGATACGACAGCGTGCCGGGTTAAAAAACTGAATTGTCGACTACCGAGGTAAAATACTGAAGCTGCCGTAAACGCGATGAAGAAGTGAATCACGAGCCCCAGCCCCGCCGTCGCTATTGCTCCTTCGAATGAACGGGCGCCGAGCAAACCACTGGCGATTCCTTGCAGCATTCGAATTGATCCCGTGCCTTTGAGTTCTGCGATTACAAACGCAGAAGTGATGTCCAGGATTCCCGCGATCAGACCGGCGGATACAATTGCGCGAAGCGCTCGTGATTTTTCCATCGAGTTCTCGCTACTAGGCTAGAATGCCATTGCCCGTCAAATCATAGCCGTTAGACTTTTTGCCTGATGCCGGCGCCGATTCGAATCCTGACCGCTGTCCCGATTTGCGACGGGCACGATAGCGCAATCAACACAATCAACCTGGAATTCATCCGGCATGGCATTGAAGTGATTTATCTCGGGTATCACCGCTCAGTCGGCGACGTTGTGCGCGCGGCTATCCAGGAGGACGTGTGCGCCGTCGGCATCTCAAGCTATAACGGCGGGCACGTTGAGTTTTTCGCGGCTGTTGTCGATCTTCTGCGCAGAAAAGGCGCAGACGACATCAACGTGTTCGGCGGCGGCGGGGGTACCATCACGCACCAAGACGCGGCGATTATGAAACGCAAAGGCGTGGACGAAGTTTTTTTCGCCGGCACGTCGCTCGAAGAAATGGTGAAATTTGTCCACCGGCGTTACGGCAAGCCACGCCGCAAACGGCCGCGCGCGAGAACACCCGACATGGAACTAGCGCACAAGCTCACAGAGATCGAAGACGCGTACGCTACTGGAAGAAAACACTCAAAGCTCAACGTCCAACGCTCAACGCCGAAGTCAGACAAAAAACATCGAACATCGAACATCGAAGATCGAACATCCAATGTGATTGGATTTACCGGGCCCGGTGGCGCGGGCAAAACGACATTGATTGATGAGTTGGTACTGCGCTTTCTACACCAGAGTCCTGAAGGGCGGCTCGCAATTTTGTCGCACGATCCGAGCGTAGTCGGCGAAGGAGCATTGCTGGGGGATCGGGCCACTATGATTAACTCGCAGGACGATCGCGTGTTCATGCGCAGCATGGCCACACGTGGACAAGCCGGCGGACTTTCGCCCGCGACGCACGATTGCCTTGCCCTGCTCGCTCGGTCGAATTTCGACTACGTCATTATTGAGACAGTCGGGACCGGGCAGGAGGCGATGCCATTTCAGAAAAATGGAATTGTCGATCTAACGGTGCTGGTGATGAACCCGGACTACGGCAGCCGGTTGCAGTTACAGAAAATCGTGATGCTTGATTTGGCGGAGATCGTGGTAGTGAACAAGAGCGATCTCCAGCGTGCTCGCACCGCACACACGGAAATCGAGCAACGTCTCGAACAAAACCGGCGATCGCAGCAACTCATCGACACTGTGGCAAAAAGGCATCGAGACCCTGGCGTGGACAAATTGTTTGGGTTAATCTGCAACCAGCGATAAGCGCATTTGTCATGTCGAGCGAAGTCGAGACATCTTTTGTTTGTCTCGCCGGCCAGAATAACATTAGAGATTCCTCGACTTCGCTCGGAATGACAGGAACCTAGGCCAAAGAAATGAGCAAGCTCGGACAAGTCGTCGAATCGGTTGAAAATCACAATAAGTTCGTGCTCGATCAGGTGAAACGCGCGCGCACCGATGAAAAATTCGGGCGTGAACTGCTGGGACGCTGGAATGACGTCAAAGCAAAAATTCCGTTCAGCCGTACGCCAACCGGATTGCCATTACCACGGCTTGCATTGCCGGAAATCGACGAACCAGGCGAGATTGCGCGTTATCTCTTTGGCGAAGGATTGCCGGGTGAGTTTCCATATTTGAACGCAGCCTATCGTGAGATGTACCTCGAGCCGGTTCGCGAGGTTGAAAGTTTCGAGAAGAACGAAGCTGTGGTGGCAGGCGTGTCGCCTGCAAGAGGTTCGAAAGAGCGGCCAACACGGCCGCCGCTGCAGGAAGAGCCTACGCGTTTGTTTTCCGGTTTGATGCTGGCTGAGGACACGAATGAGCGTTTTCATTATCTCACACGCCACCAGCGCACCCACCGGCTCAGCACAGCATTTGATGGCCCAACGCTCTACGGGATCGACAGCGACGCAGACGGTGTATTCGGAAAAATCGGCGAAGGCGGCGTCGCAATCGATACCGTCGAAGACATGGTGCGGCTTTACGATGGATTCGATCTCGGCTCGCCGAATTTCTCCGCGTCGATGACGATCAGCGGCCCGGCGCCGATCATAATGGCCATGTACATTACTGCGGCCAGGCGGCGGTTCGGTCCAAAAGTTGTTCCGAAATTGCGCGGCACGATTCAGGCCGACATTTTCAAGGAAGTCCAGGCACAGAACGAAACCATTTTCCCGATCGAGCCCTCGCTGCGTTTTCTCAGCGACATGGTCGAGTTCACCACGCGTGAAATGCCGCGCTGGTATCCGATTTCGATCAGCGGCTATCACATTGGCGAAGCGGGGTCCACGCCGGTGCAGCAAGCCGCTTATACGCTCTCGAACGGATTCGCGTATGCAGAGATGTTTGCCGCTCGCGGCATCTCGGTCGATCAATTCGGGCCGCGGCTTTCGTTCTTTCTCGATTGCGGTCTCGACGCTGAATACATCGCGCTCTCGCGCGTGTCGCGCCGCATCTGGGCGATTGGAATGCGTGACGTGTTTGGCGCGGGACCGAAAGCGCAACTTTTAAAATTGCACACGCAAACCAGCGGGCGGTCGCTGATCGCGGCCGAATTCAAAAATAATCTCACACGCACCGCCGCAGAATTGATGCTGGCTTATATGAACGCCACCAATTCGTGCCATTCAAATAGCGCAGACGAACCATTCACCACGCCAAGTGAAGAATGGATCCGGCTTGCCGCGCACGGGCAGGCGATCCTGCTGGAGGAGTCGGGAATATTCAAGCACACCATGAACATGTTGAGCGGGTCGCCGGGGATGAAAGCGGTCGAGCGCGCTGTGGAGGCTGCGATTCTCGCTGAATTCCGCGAGATCGAGCGGCTCGGAGGCGTCTTGGCCGCGGTGGAAGAACGTTACCAGCGCAGCCAGATTCAAAATGCAGCGCATCGGTACGAACAGCAAATTTACGACGGCACTCGTCCAATCATCGGATTGAATCGCTACCGCAACGGTGCCGACGAAATTCCGGACGTGAAACTTGCGCGTACTCCACGCAGCAAGCAGCAGTTGCAGGTCGATCGGCTTTCGAAATTCAAAAAGAAAAACGCGGAGAAAGCCAAGCGCGCTCTGGACAAACTCGCGGAGATCGTCGAGCGCGGTGAAAACTTTTTCCCGACGTTGCTTGAAGCGGTGGAGGTCTGCTCGTTGGGCCAAATCACTGGGCGTTTGCAGGAAGTCGTCGGGCGTTTTCGCCCGATGGTGTAGCTGCTGACAATGTGGGAGGGACCTTAGTGTCCCGACTTCTTCGGTGAGATCAGACGCCCATTCCCGCAATCTTCGTTTGCATCGGCTGAGCGATACGCCTGCAACATTCTTTATCACGAAATCGCTTCATCCGAAGAGGCCCGTCTTAAACAAGGAGCTGCGCGAAATTGTCGTCTCCGCACTTGCTTTCGCTGTTCAGCAAAAACGGATCTATCTTCGAGCATTCGTTGTAATGCCGGACCATTGGCATGCACTC
>CATPBS010000229.1 GCA_955652715.1 uncultured Candidatus Udaeobacter sp. | reverse complement strand
TCACCGTCCTTTGCCAAACAGCATCGTGTACAACGTTTTCAACACGATCATCGCGTCGAGTTTAAGCGAGTAATGCCGGATGTAGTAAAGATCGTACTTTAGCTTCTCGACCGCGTCCTCGTCGCTCTCGCCGTATGGATAATTCACTTGCGCCCATCCGGTGATTCCTGGTTTGACCAGGTGCCGAAAGTGATAAAATGGAATCGTTTGCTCATAACGTTCTGCGCACTTACTCCACTCTGGGCGTGGACCGATCAGGCTAATATCGCCTTTCAGCGCGTTCCAGAGTTGCGGCAACTCATCCAGTCGAAGTTTCCGCAGCCATCGCCCGACCGAAGTAACACGACGATCGTCTTTTCGCGTGTAAATGTCTTCGTCCAGCTGATCAGAGCGCTGGCGCATCGTTCGGAACTTGAAAAGAATGAACCGTCGCCCGTCACGGCCAACTCGTTCCTGGCGGAAAAACACCGGGTTGCCGTCCTCTTTCCATACCAGCAGAGGGACAATCACGAAGAGCGGAGCAAAAATCACCAGTGCTGTCGCCGAGGCTACTACATCGAAGAGCCGCTTGAGATAATGATACGGAGAGGTGCGAGCCAGTTGGAATCCAGTCTGGAGCGGCCAAAAGGGGTCGACAATGCCAATCGGCACATAACGCCATTGAGTTTCGTAGAACGATTCCAGGGTGTAAACGCGCGTTTCCTGAAACTGCGCGTATACCAAGCGCTCCAGCAATGGGGTGCTCAGCGAGCTCGCTTTCTCAGCGAGGATGATCCCGCTGTAGCGCTTACCGAGATTATTTAACTTGGCCGCGAGATTTCCTTGCACAATCGGCGATCCTTGACCGGCAATCAGCTGCCCCACTCGTTCCTCATTCACATCCACAAACTCAAGCTGCTGTCCGTTTGGTGAGTTCCGGTACGCCTCGTAAAAACGAGACGCCGTCGCGCCGCCACCAATGACGAGGAATGACCGGCTGGCGCTGCTCGCAACCACATATTGCCGAATCCACCGGCGGTAAGCCAACGAGACTGGCAGGAAAATTGCGAAGCTCAAAAGAAGAACGCCACGGCTCGGCTTCATCGTCTGATCGAATGTCGCTGCAGAATAAATCAGCATCGCACTGACGACGGCCGCGGCTGTGACCGCGAGAATGTGTTCGGCCGCATAACCGAGAGTGAGCTTCTCGACAGTGCGATCGTAGCCGCCGACAAAGTAAAGCGCCGTCACGATCACGCCGAGCTGAATCAGATTGATGATGAAGAACTGAAACGGCGTGGCGTAAAATGCATCGTACCGAAACCAACCTCCGATCCGGTAGATTGCGAGCCAACTCACTACATCCAGAAAAAGATAGAGCAATGCGGATGACCATTCATGGCTGAGAAAATGGGACCAGAGACGAGTGGGCCTGAGGCGTGCAACCGTGCCACCGGGCTCGCCGGTTCGTATTGACGACTCCTCTTTGAACCCGAGGATTTCCTGGGAGATCGCCTGGGATTCTTCGCTGTTCGCCATGAAGCCCGCAATTATATGCTTAATCACAGCGAAGTGAAAGGTTGCTTTGTCCTCCGCCTGACCCGGTAGCGCACGCTTCTGGTGGGCTGGGCGAGCGCCTCTCGCGATCGCGAAGCTTGCCTGCGCGCCCAAACCGGTCACGCGGGTCATATCTCAAACCAAAGCGAGACGCGCGCGGTGCCTAGACGATAAACGCGGTGTGGTGTGATTCGCTTCAACGATTTAACGATTCAAGTTCAACGAATCACGGCTGGCTATTTCACAGCCAAACTCGTCGCCGTCCTCGTCTCTAGCTGATCACTCACTTTTTGGATGGCGGCTGACTGCTTTCTGAGTTGGGCGGTTAACAGCTCGATCTGTCTTTGTTGCTCCTCCATGTTGCGGTGCGCTTTCAGGAATTCACTGAGCAACATCGCGTTCACCTGATCGTAGCGCACACTGTAAGGTTTTCCTTCCTTGTCGCGTATCACGAGGTCAGGATTCACTTTTTCCACATCCTCAGCTACGAGCCCACACTGCGATGTCCGTGCCGGATCAATCTCCTTCTTGTATCGGAACGTGACCGGTTTCAGCGCCAGGAGCGCTTCGCTGGCTTTGTCCATTGGCTTGATGTTCTCCTTAAAACGGGCGGCGGAGGGTGAGGTGCCAAGTTGACCGGCGGCGTTTACCTCAACGGTTGCGCCTGCGATTGTTGATCCGCTTATGCCTGCGATAAAGGTTCGGATTTGGCTCGCACTGCCGATACGTATCGTGTTGCTCTCGCCCGGCAACACCCTCGTTGCCGATGTCAATATTGTGACCGCCTTGGGTGAGATGGGAGCCACTAGTGTACCCTAGCGCGATGTTGTTGTCGCCTACGCTTGCGTGTTCAAGCGCATGGGAGCCAACAGCCGTACTAAAACGACCAGCTGTGATCTCACGAAGCGCAAACGCACCAGCGGTTGTGTTTTGGTCACCGGTTATGTTGTTTTCCATGGCACGGTGACCGGCTGCCGTGTTAAAGCGGCCGCTGCTGTTTCCGACCAGCGCATTATCGCCGTCGGCCACGTTCCCGTCGCCGGTAGTGTTATTTTTCAGCGCCTGTGATCCGCTAGCCGTGTTGCCGTTACCAGTGGTGTCTCTGGAGAGCGCATCTTTACCAATTGCGGTGTTAAATCCACCACTGGTGAAGCTTTCGAGCGCCCCGTGACCTTCGGCTGTATTGCCATTGCCCACGCCTCCGTCGGCCGCTTGCGTGTTTGGCAAAGCAAAGCAGAAAAGCGCGAGTGTGATCAGAAGTGCTGAAGTAATTTGCATTTTCATGGGGTCAAGTTTGAAAAAATCTGACTGAGATGTCGAAAACGTACCGCGATCATCGATCGCTCCTACATCTTGACGCTCCAAGCGCCGTCCATAATCTGAGACGCGCGGCTCGCTTGCTCGCCCTAGCACAGCGGATGCGGTCAGGCCACGCAAATCCAGCGTGAATATTTTAATGTCTTTCTACCGCTCGTCGGTGGGGAAAAAAATGATCGTCGCGATTACCGGCATCATTTTGATCCTTTTTGTGATCGGACATTTGCTCGGCAATTTGCAAATTTTTATAGGACCGGATTGGATCAATGGTTACTCGGAACATCTGCGCGATCTCGGCCCGCTGCTTTGGGCAATTCGTTTGTTCCTGCTTGCTGCGGTCATTATTCACATCTGGGTGACTATCCAATTGGCAATTGAAAACCGGCATGCGCGGCCGGAGCCCTACGTTGACAGGCGCTACGTCAAAGCAACATTCGCGTCGCGTCACATGATGATGAGCGGCCTCATCGTGCTCTCATTCATCATTTATCACCTCGCCCATTTCACTGTGCGAGTGACGGATCGGCGTTTCGGTCTGCTCAAAGTCGATCCGCTCGGCCATTATGATGTGTATTCGATGATGGTTTATGGATTCCAAAATTATTTGGTATCGGGCTTCTACGTGCTCGGTCTGTTTTTGCTGGCGCTCCATTTAAGCCACGGATCATCGAGCTTTTTCCAATCGCTCGGCTTAGATGATAAGAAACTGACGCCGCGTCTCGCGCTCGGTGGTCGAATTTTCGCCTGGCTTCTCTTTGTTGGCTACACCTCCATTCCGATCGCCATCCTGCTTGGCCTCATCAAGCCAGCGCAACGGTTGTGAAATTGAAAATCCGAAAGATATGATCGGTACACTCGACGCAAAAATTCCACCGGGGCCGCTTGCTCAAAAATGGCGCAACCATCGCGATCATTCACGCCTGGTAAGTCCAACCAACCGGCGAAAGTTTGAGATCATCGTGGTTGGCAGCGGTCTGGCCGGGGGATCGGCTGCGGCCACTCTCGGTGAGCTGGGTTACCGAGTGAAATGCTTTTGTTTCCAGGATTCGGCGCGGCGCGCGCACTCAATTGCGGCTCAGGGCGGGATCAATGCTGCAAAAAATTACCAGAACGATGGCGATAGCGTTTATCGGTTGTTCCATGACACGATAAAAGGCGGCGATTTTAGATCGCGCGAAGCGAACGTTTATCGCCTCGCTGAAATCAGCAACAACATCATCGACCAATGCGTTGCGCAGGGCGTGCCGTTTGCCCGCGAATACGGAGGGTTGCTCGCCAACCGCTCCTTTGGCGGCGCGCAGGTGTCACGAACTTTTTACGCGCGCGGACAAACGGGCCAGCAGCTTTTGCTGGGTTGTTATCAGGCGCTGAGTCGCCAAATCGCCACGGGCACGGTGCAGATGCTCCCGCAAACGGAGATGCTCGATTTGGTGGTCGTGGGTGGACAAGCCAAGGGGATCATTACCCGCAGCCTGCGCTCAGGAAAAATCGAAAGGCACGCGGCCGACGCCGTCGTGCTCGCCACCGGCGGATACGGGAACGTGTTTTATCTCTCGACGAACGCGCGCGGCTGCAATGTGACAGCCACATATCGTGCTTACAAAAGAGGTGCGCTCTTCGCCAATCCAGCCTTCACCCAAATTCATCCCACGTGCATCCCGGTCAGTGGCGAACATCAATCCAAGCTCACGCTGATGTCCGAGTCGTTGCGGAATGACGGGCGCGTTTGGGTCCCGAAACGCAAAGAGGATCCCGACAAGCCGCCTGGTGAAATTCCGGAAGAAGATCGCGATTATTATCTTGAGCGAAAATATCCCAGCTACGGCAACCTTGCGCCGCGCGATATTTCATCGCGTGCCGCGAAAGAAGTTTGCGATGAAGGCCGCGGCGTCGGTCCGGGCGGGCGAGGTGTTTATCTCGATTTCGCCGATGCGATCAAGCGCCTGGGCGAAGATACGATTCGCGAGCGCTATGGAAACTTATTTGAAGTCTATGAAAAGATCACTGGCGAAAACGCGTACAAAGTCCCGATGCGGATTTACCCCGCCGTGCACTACACGATGGGTGGCCTCTGGGTCGATTACGAGCTGATGAGCAACGTGCCCGGTTTGTTTGTGATCGGGGAAGCGAATTTTTCGGATCACGGCGCGAACCGTCTCGGAGCCAGTGCGCTTATGCAAGGTTTGGCTGATGGTTATTTTGTTTTGCCTAACACGCTGCCGAATTATCTCGCGGGCCAGATGGGAAAACGGCCGTCGCCGGATTCTCCAGAGTTTCGACAAGCGGAGGAAGATGTCCACGCCAGGATCCAGAAACTCCTGAAGATCAATGGCACCCGCTCGCTCGATTCGTTCCACCGAGAGCTCGGCCTTCTTCTCTGGGACAAATGTGGAATGTCGCGCAATGAGAAAGGATTGCGCGAGGCGTTGCAAAGGATTCCAGAACTGCGAGAACAATTCTGGTGCGATGTGCGCGTCCTGGGCAGTGATGAAGATTTTAACCAGTCCCTGGAACGCGCCGGACGCGTTGCCGATTTCCTAGAATTCGCTGAGCTGATGTGTATGGACGCGCTTGAGCGCGACGAATCTAGCGGCGCGCATTTTCGTGAGGAACATCAAACGCCCGATGGAGAAGCGCTCCGCGACGACGAACATCACGCCGCGGTTTTTGCGTGGGAATTTCGAGGCGATCCCGCGACTGCGGGACCAAAACTGCATCGCGAACCGCTGCATTTCGACACGGTGCATCTGACACAGAGAAGCTATAAGTAGTTTTTGGTTGAGAGTTGATAGTTGAAGGATGTCCAATCCGACCATGTTTAACTTCGAAAAACTAGACGTCTGGCAAAAGGCGATTGATTTCGCCGATCTGGTTTACAAACACACCCGAAGCTTTCCAGCCGACGAGCGCTTTGGCCTTACAAATCAAATGCGACGCGCCGCTGTCTCAATATCATCGAACATTGCAGAGGGCACGTCTCGCATGTCGCAAACCGACTTCGCACGGTTCATTGAAATCGCGACCGGTTCAGTCTTCGAAGTCGTTTCGCAATCGTTCGTCGGTCGCCGGCAAGGCTTCCTAAGCGAGGAAAATTTCCGCGCAATGTATAGTGCCGCTGGCGAAATCGGTCGGATGCTCAGCGGCCTGCGTAAATCGTTAGCGCTGGAGTAAGCGCATGCGCGTCGCAATCGATCTATCAACTATCGACTCTCAACTATGAACTTTCAGTTGAGAATCTGGCGACAAAAAGATCGGCAAGCTCCCGGCAAACTCGTCGATTACGAGGTTCGCGATATTTCGCCGCATACCTCCTTGCTGGAAATGCTCGATATCCTGAACGAAAAGTTGCTCGGGCGCGGCGAGGAACCGGTCGCGTTCGACTCCGATTGCCGCGAAGGAATCTGCGGCACATGCTCGCTGACTGTTAATGGCGAAGCTCACGGGCCCGATCACCCAGGCGCGGTTTGCGAGCTTTACATGCGAAAATTTCGCGACGGCACCACGATCACAATCGAGCCATTCCGCGTCGGCGCTTTCCCGATCATCAAGGATCTGGTGATCGATCGAAGCGCTCTTGACCGCATCGTGCAAGCCGGTGGATTCATTACCGCCCGCGCTGGGTCCGCCCCGGAAGCGAATTCGTCTCTAATTCCCAAACATGACGCCGACCTGGCGATGGAAGCGGCAGCCTGCATCGGCTGCGGCGCGTGTGCAGCGGCGTGTCCAAAC
>CATPBS010000228.1 GCA_955652715.1 uncultured Candidatus Udaeobacter sp. | reverse complement strand
GTCAGAAAGACACATATATGGATAAACGTATATGTGTATGAAAACGCGCGTTGTGATTCAGGTCGAGCGGGCGCACGCGAGTCAAATCTGGCTCGCCACGAGTTAGGCGGCATGGGTCTTTCTCTTCCGTTCATAAGTCGGCAGATCATCGGCTAAACGAATCCAAGGCAGCCGGTCGTCAACCCAAGTGTGGTCGGCGGGTGTCACTGTCGCTGGCTGGTCGAAGCTGCAAACTGTAACATCGATCTCGTCTGCGTCTGGCCCGGTCATGAACGTCAATGGCGTGCCGCAATGCGGACAGAACGAGCGCAACCGCTCAGCCCATCGTAGCTCTCGCGGCAGACCTGTGGTGAACCGAAAGCTGCTCCGACAGAACGATGCCCACGTCACGAATGGCGCGCCACTGCTCCGGCGACAATCCGAACAATGGCAGTGGGTGATGTTGTAAGGGTGCCCGGTCGCCTCATATCGTACCGAGCCGCACAAACATCCGCCGCAGATAACGTTTGGGTTCATGGATATAAGACGCTAACGCGGCCTAACAGGGTTTAGGCCGAATTTCTCGGTCTATTTGGATTATAGAGCGCAGAAAGATACAGGATTGCATAGGAATGATCATGGCTGAACGGACCTTGCTCGACAAGGACACGCGCGTTGCCTGAATGTTAAAATGTTTGGCCGCCATCGGGAGATCCCCGCTCGGTCTCAGCTGTCCGGCCGCACGCGGCGCTCTCCGAAGAGCGCAACCAAAAGATTCTGCAGCGAACAATTGTCATCCATCACGATCCAATGCATTCCCCTGCGCGGATAATCAGTTGCGATCAAAATGGCGGTGACGCGACCGCTTCCTTTAAGCAGGTAGATCTTCGCACCTGGCGCCAAATCAATCCAGCCACAGACCGGATCGCCCCGGAACCGCGCGACCGGGATCAGTTCACCATGGCGCCCACTCGCAAAGAATGCGCGTCGTGCGGAATCGAATTGGACGCCTGGAAAGCGAAAGTCGAACGGTTCGTCCCTGCGCGGTTCGTCGCCGCTGACATAAAGCAAATTACTGAACGTGATCCGCGCCACCAGTTCGCCGCCCGTGCCCTCGAGGTATAGCTGGTGCCAAATCATTTCGCCGTAGGCGAACGTCTGCGCGTGATCGGAGCTGGTCGTGAGAAGGGTCGCCAACAAAATCGCGACTCGCATGCAACGAATCTAGGGCGAGACGCGCGATCGTCCAGTGTCTGCCTCGATCATCTCCTCCGAGATCTGTTTCGATGATCCCGGCACGTGCTGCCGGTGGTCAATGGATCTTTCCGTGTCTTGCAGTTAAAGCAGTCGACTTTCGAGCGCCTTCCGGCCATCACACGTGTATATACACTATTCACGCATGATGCGTCGGCCTTCGGTTTTATGTCGAAGCAAGCGGCACTTCTGACTTCTGTCAGGCTCAGTGTGAACCGACCGAGCCGACGGAAGGACCAACTGATTTACCGCGAACGAGAAGGCTGTAGCCGGCCGAGATCACACGCCGCGCTGCTTCGCCAGTTTCAGGATCAGCGCGAAGCGGCTTGTCGTGGACGCTTCGCTTAACCTCGAAGCGTCGTACGGGTTTGGTGGGATCGGTGGTTTCGTAAACATAAGTCGGCATCGCGACAATCTACTCATACACGGGCCGGGCGCATTCCTTTTCGGGAAACGAGAAATCCTTCGCCGACGAATAACCTTAGGTGACGAGCGTTTGTGCTGTAGATTGATCTCGCAAGGGTCAATCTGCAATCGGCCACTTTCCCTGGATCGAAAATCAGACATGGAATTAACACTCACATTATCGCAAAGCGGCGCACTTTACTTCGCGCACCATAGAACGACGAAGCGCCGTTCTGCACTTTTTCGGCGGTTCGCTGCGGCAGCCAGAATTCAGCCACCCGACAGCCAGCGACGGACTTTCGCCGACGCGCACGTCTCAAGGCGATTTCATCCCGACAACGGGCGTTAATCTGTTCTTCTCTGCATCCTAAAGATCAATTCCCATCTCGATGATGCCGGTGATCTCTGCCCAGCCGCAGGCCTTCCAGAATTCACGGCCGCGCGGATTATCGTCGGCCACCATGATAATGGCCCGCTCGACCCCGGTCCGGCGTAGCCCATCCAGGCATTCATCCACCAGACGCTTACCGAGTCCGCGTCCCTGACAAGCAGGATCAACCGCCAGATGATAGATGTGTCCGCGGCGTCCATCATGACCGCACAACGCAACGCCAACAATCGCGGACCCATCGGTCGCCACTCGGCTCAGCCCCCGGTTCCGCGCGAGAAATCGAGCAACGCTTTCTCTGTCATCACCTTCGGCGATCTCAAGACCTTCGACCCGCTGCCATAGCTCAACCGCCGCGTCGTAATCGTTGATGGAAAATTCTCGGGTGTCGATGTTGCCGCTCATCTTGAGTCAAGAACGCTAGCACCACGTGGCGTGTCACGTCGATGTCGCAGGCGACATCGGCATTATGGTGAGCGTTCAGTTTGGGATTCGGAAAGAAAGCACGCGCCTCGGTTCCGCAGTTCTAAGGAGTGTCGATTGTAAGCTCTGAGCCCTTTTTGACTTTTTCGAAGTCCAGATCGTCGGTGATTGATTACATTCATGGGCGCGATAAACTTGTGCTCATGACTGCCAGCCAAATCATCGAGGAAATTAAGCGGCTCGATCCGAAAGAGCAGTTGGGTGTCATCCGCTTTGCTTATCAACTCGACGCGGAACGGCATCTGACCGGAAGCGAATTGTCCAGCTTGGCCGAACGCATGGTCAATACGACGGACGCGGTGGAAGCGGCGCGAGTTCGCGAAGCGATCGTTCGAAGATTCTACGGCCAGGGCTACGATGCCTAAGATTCGGCGGCAAAATCTGCCGCCGGCATTGTTGCATCACATTCTCGATCGCATCCGATCGCGCGAAATCTCGGCGGACCAACTCGGTTTGTTTGCTGATTGGCTCGACACCGAACCCGAAGTGCCGAACGAAAGATGGTTCAAGCGCTTTCCCGCAATGACTGTCTGTGGCGAAGGCGCCTTGGTGAAGACGTTTCTAACCGTAAGGCAAGCCCCAACAGGAAAAGAAGTCGTGTGACATGACCTGTGCTTGCCGCGCCGTAGTGTTGAAATGTAGGCGGGACTTCTGACCCACCCTGCGCTCTTGTCACTCTCGAGCAATTGCTACCACTTCATCATGCGTGTATATGCACGCATGATGATTGGGCGTTATTTTCGGTGCGGTCGCGCTTGATCGATCGCGGACGCGTAACACGCCTGCCCCAACCGCGCGTAATCCCTTGCTCGACGTTGCAATTCCGTTCCTGTTAAATGATACGCCATGCGTCTTTGCTGGCTGCTGATCGCACTCGGTGCGGTCGTGCTACCTAACGACATTTGCGCGGAAGACGCGAAGCCGGCGTCGATGCGCGCGCAAGTGACGGTCGAGAATTGGGACAAGGGCGGCGCGCTCTCGCATTGGGTTTACACCCATCTCTCGGAGGTATTTCCTGCCGCCATCGTGCGACGCACCGGCGCGATCGTGGATTTGCCGGAGCAGCTTCGGCGGGAGATCGGCGGGCTCGTCTTGAAAGAGGCCGACGGCTCCAGTCGAACGCTCGACCAATTCGTCAATGACGGCGCGGTCGACGACTGCATCGTGTTGCATGCGGGCAAGATCGTTTACGAAAAGTATCCGACCATTCAGCCGAACGATCTCCATCTGATTTACTCAGTAACGAAGGCGTTCGTCTTGACCACACTCGCCATTCTCGAAGACCAGGGGCCGGGTCGATCTGCAAAAGCCGGTGGAAAATTTCTTGCCTGAATTGAAGGGG
>CATPBS010000227.1 GCA_955652715.1 uncultured Candidatus Udaeobacter sp. | reverse complement strand
GAAATGTCCTGGTCGAGATTCGGCACGATCAGCTCATCGCTTAATTTCTGATAATGCGCCATATCGCTTAGGCCCCAGCGAATCACGGATTCGAGTCCGCGCACGGCCATGAGCGTTTTTACATCGGGCAATTCAACGCCGCCCGATTGAAGCAGCGTAGCAATGTCGCCGGGACTGTAGTCGGTCGTGAAAACAAATGGACGCAGCGGCGGCATTTCTCCGGCATCGAGCGCGCGTCGGAACTCGGCCGCTTGTCGTTCTTCTTTCGCGCCGACAATTTTTCCGCTCTCAATTCCCTCGCGCAGTGTTTGCTCGAGCGAAGCGAGAATCTGATCGCGCCGTTGCGCGTCCTGCCGATGCTGCTGATAATTATTTAGCCAAAACGCAGCGTAAACGCCAATAAACACCAGAAGTAATTCAGCAACCCAGCGGCCGAAGCGCGAGAGACGCGAGCGTTTGTCGGTTGTGTGACTCACGGTTAACCGGAACAATTCAATCAATGAGACAACCATGGTCAGTCAACAATTTGATCGGGTTCGTCGCGGAGTCCGTCCGAAACGCGCATGCGGATGATTCGCCCTTTTATCACCTGAGATTCGAGCGCGTGTTTCCCGATGACTTCTACGGGGAGATGCTGGACGCGATGCCGGCGGCGGAGGATTACCGGGCGATGTCTGGCAAAAGCAAAATGGGAAGCAGCAGGCCCGACGGAAAACCGACTCGCGCCAAGATCGATCTTTTTCCCGAATACATCCGCCACCTGCCTCAAACGAAGCGCGAAGTGTGGGATGTAGCCGGCCGCGTTCTTCGCTCGAAAGAGGTTGGGGCGGCCTTCGTGCAAAGGCTCGCGTCGGGCTTGGAACGCCGGTTCGGAGCGAACTTTGAGAAGGTGCAAATGTATCCGGTACCGATTCTGACCCGGGACATTCCGGGATATCGCATCTTCAAACACACTGACAGCCTGTGGAAAGGCATCACGGTGCAATTCTATTTGCCGCCGAACAATTCGACGCCACACATCGGGACGATTTTTCACGACGTGCTTCCCAGCGGCAGAAAACCGAAGAAAGCGCAGATGCCGTTCTCGCCGAATACCGGTTACGCGTTCGCAGTAGCCGATAACACCTGGCATTCGGCCGATCCGGTCGGAACGGAAGTGAAAACGCGGGATAGCATTCTGCTTACTTACTTCGTGGACGCTGGGACGTGGAGATTTCTGCGCAATCGCGGGCGGAGAGCAGCTAATTTTGCGCTAAATGAGTTGCGTAATTTGACGCACAACTGATCCGGCAGCAGACCGCCTCGTTTGTCAATGAGGCAGCGGTTGTTCCATGTTCGCAAGCGCATAAGCAACCACTGCGACGACAGCAGAATTCTCCGCCAATTCCTTCGGCACGATTTTGTCCAGCGTATCAGCGGCGGTGTGGTGGTAGTTGAAGTAGAAACGGCTGTCTTGAATCGGACTGAAAGAGGGCACGCCGGCTTTCTCCAGCGGCTCGATGTCAGCGCCACAATGCTCAACGAGATTAAGCATGCCCGCGCCGGACTCCTGTAAAATTGCCGCAACGGGCGCGAGCATCTTTTTTAGTTCCGGCTTTCCCTTGATGTTGAGGCCAAGCGGGTGGCCGGCGCCACCGTCTGTTTCCATCGCTGCAAAATGATTCTCTTTTTCGTGATCTTTTGCATACTGTTTTGATCCGGCCGAGCCATTCTCTTCATTCATCCACGCGATCACGCGAATCGTGCGTTTGGGCTTGAGATGAAGTTTTTGGATCAGATTCGCCGCCTCCATCGAGACTGCGACGCCGGCGCCATCATCGATCGCGCCAGTTCCCAGGTCCCATGAATCCAGGTGACCGGAAACGATGATCATTTGTTCTGGATGTTCGCTCCCTCTGATGTCACCGATGACGTTGGCGCTTTCGACATTTGGCAAAGTTTGCGGCGCCAAAACTAATTTCATTTTCACCGGTCCTTGCCGGACAAGATCGACGATCAGATCGGCGTCCTCCGCGGTGACTGCACCGACTGGAATTTTTGGGGCATCATCTGCGTAATTGGTTTGTCCAGTGTGTGGAAGCCGATAATCGGCGCCACCTACTGAGCGAATCAAACACGCAACAGCCCCTTGTCGCGCTGCCGCGCTCGGGCCGTCACTGCGGTAAACGACTGCTTCGCCGTACGCTTCGTTGCCACGACCTTCCGCGGCCATTTGTTTGTCGAACGGATAATTGAAGAGCACGATTTTGCCCGCGACTTTGCCCCGAGGCAGCGATTTCAGTTCATCGAAACTTCTGACGGCAATCACGTCTGCTTCAATTCCCTGCGGAGGTGTCGCCACGCTTCCGCCCAGCGCGCACAAAACAATTTTCTGCGTTGTGTTCTCGGCCTGGCCGGGAAATTGAATGAGGGCTGCTGTCTCTTCGCCGCGCACCCATTGCGGCACCATCGCTCGCTCCAGCTGCACTTCACAACCGATGGCCTTCAATTCGCTCGCGACGTATTCGACCGCTTTGGCCGCCTGCGCCGATCCGCTCAAGCGCGGCCCAATGTTGTCAGCCAAGTGCGCCACTTGTTTGTATGCGTAACCGCTATTCAAAGCCGCCTGCTGCAGTTGTTTCAATTCGGCCAGCGTCTGCGGCGAAAAGACGGACGGTGTCGGCGATGGCGAAGCATTCGAGTTCGACGCTGCCGCGGGCGTTTGTTGCGCATCAACTCCGGACGGACAAAGAAACAATGAAAGCGGGAGGAGACAAATTGCGCAAAATCGGTTCTTCAAGCGGAGTGGCGGTTACTTTTCTTTACTAAACTCAATTTCCTCACCG
>CATPBS010000226.1 GCA_955652715.1 uncultured Candidatus Udaeobacter sp. | reverse complement strand
TCGCACGCACTTTCAACCGGACCGCATTCAACCGGATGAATCCAGTGGCGTCGGTTTGGTCATACGCGGAAGCGTCGCCTTCCATCGTCGCGATTTTTAGATCGTAGAGGTTCTTTGGACTTTTGCGGCCGGCAACGATGATGTTGCCTTTGTAAAGTTTTAGTCGAACGACTCCCGTCACGTCGCGCTGCGTTTCGGTCACCAGCGCCTGCAGCGCTTCGCGTTCGGGCGAGAACCAGAAGCCGTTGTAAACAAGCTCGCTGTATTTCGGAATCAGGCTGTCGCGTAAATGCATGACTTCACGGTCCATGGTGAGTGTTTCCATTTGGCGATGCGCGAAATGCAAAATTGCACCGCCGGGTGTTTCGTAAACGCCGCGGCTTTTCATTCCGACAAAACGGTTTTCAACAATATCAACGCGACCGATGCCATGTTTGCCGCCGAGCTTGTTCAATGTTTGCAACACTTCGAGCGGCAAAAACTTTTGGCCATTCACCCCGATGCAATTCCCTCGATCAAATTCCAGCTCTAAATATTCCGGCTCGTTGGGTGCGTCTTCCGGGGCGACGCTCAATTTGTACATGCTGCACATCTCGGGTGAGCTGGCATCGAACCACGGGTCTTCCAGCACGCCGCTCTCGTAGCTGATGTGGAGAAGATTGCGATCCATTGAGTACGGTTTTTCCGCGGTCGCTTCGACAGGAATTTGATTCTCTTTGGCAAACGCGATCATCTCGGCCCGGCCGGGAAATTGTTTTCGAAAGCGTTCTTCCCGCCACGGTGCGATCACGCGCAGATCAGGCGCAAGTGCCGCGGCTGCCAACTCAAAGCGAATTTGATCGTTCCCCTTCCCTGTCGCGCCATGAGCGATTGCGTCTGCGTTCTCCGCGCGCGCGATCTCAACCATTCGCTTCGCAATGAGTGGACGCGCAATGCTGGTGCCAAGCAAATATTGGTTCTCGTAAATCGCGCCGGCCTGGAACATTGGGAAAACAAAATCGCGGGCGAATTCTTCACGGACATTCTCGATGATGCATTTCGGCGCGCCGGTCTTGAGAGCTTTTTTTTCCAACCCGTTTAATTCTTTTTCCTGACCGATATCGGCGCAGAACGCGATGATCTCCGCCTGATAATTGTCCTTGAGCCAGCGGAGAATGATCGATGTGTCGAGGCCGCCTGAATATGCGAGAACGATTTTCACGGATGTTCCTCTGTCATTCTGAGCGAAGCGAAGAATCTCAGATCATTTTCGCTCAACGACGCTCAATCCAATAAACAGAGATGTTTCGCTTCGCTCAACATGGCAGAAATCAATCGCCGAAGGAAATGTCCACGTCACGCGCGGTCTGGACAATCTCGCCATTGGGGGGGACCAGCTTTAGGCGATTGACTGCTTCTGCGATCGGCACGTGGCGGACCTGGTAATTGTGATAACTCACCATTGAGCCGAAGTGGCCTTCGTTTGCTAATTGCACAGCCTTGACTCCAAAGCGCGTCGCAAGAATCCGGTCCAACGTCGTTGGCGCGCCGCCGCGCTGTAGATGACCAAGCACGCAGCAGCGCGTCTCTTTTCCCGTACGCTTCGCAATTTCGCGCGTCACGATCTCGCCAACCCCGCCAAGGCGAAACTCGCCCGCCTCTACGTCGCGCTTCACTTGTTCGCCATGTTTAGGTCGCGCGCCTTCCGCAACGACCACAACCGTTCCGAGACAACCAGCAGCTTCGCGCGCCTTAATCACGCGAGCGATCTTGTCGTAATCGAACGGAATTTCGGGAATCAAAATAATATCCGCGCCGCCTGCGATGCCGCCGTGTAATGCGATCCAGCCAGCGTGGCGTCCCATCACTTCGACCACCATGACTCGCCGGTGACTGGTCGCGGTAGTGTGCAACCGGTCGAGCGCATCGACCACCACATCAACCGCAGAATCGAATCCGAACGTCGTCGCCGTAGCTTCAAGGTCGTTATCGATCGTTTTAGGGACACCGATGCAATTAATGCCTGCTTCCTGCAGTTGCTGCGCCGTCACCAATGAGCCGTCGCCGCCTACAATGATCAACGCTTTTACCTGGAGCTCGCCCAGTATGTTTTTCGCGTCCGCAATTACCTGCGCAGACACAACGGTGCGATCGCCGGCGCCGGTTTTGGCCACGAAATGGCCGCGATTGGTTGTACCGATGATCGTGCCCCCCAGCGCCATGATTCCATCAATGCTTTTGCGGTCGAGAATAACGTGATTGCCAGGCGGAAGTAGCCCTTCAAATCCGTCGCGAAAACCAACGACGTCCCAGCCAAGTTTTTCCGCGGCCAGCACGACTCCGCGCAACACTGCGTTCAGTCCTGGACAATCGCCACCGCTGGTCAAAACACCAATCCGCGGCTTCATTTTTGCAATAACGGAATTAGGAGACTGTTGAAAAGTCCATGCATACCGCGCGAGAGCAATTTGGGGCGAATGGCAAGGCGTGAGCGAGGAGCATGTCGTTGTGGACCTGTGACGAGCAAACAACGCCGCCAGGCACCCCAAGATGCTCTCGCCCGAAGGGTTGCGCTGCTTTTTTGCCTGCGCGGCGTTGGTCGGCGGTCACAGATCCTTTGCCGATATGCTCCCTCCTCGCGTCTTGCGCAGACAAAAAATCAGTCAGCAACGCGGTGTGCATGGGCTTTTTAATAGTCTCCTATAGCAACTTTTTTGGATCAGCCAGGCGACCAGCAGCGGCCCATTGGTCGTATAGCTGCCAGCCGTGTTGCAAGAGGGCTGCACCTTCGCCGAATCGATTCGTGCTGCCGAGGACTACTACCATTAAATGACGCGGATACACAGTCTCCTGCTGGCCCTGGCGAACAACTTCCGACTCACGGTTCGCATACAGAATTAGACACTGGCCCGCGCGTGCTGAAAGGCCGGTTTTGACGCCGTCGATACCCATTTTGCCCAAAAGTTCATTCGTGTTGCGAAGCATGTAATTCAATCGGTGCCCCGCTCGATCGAATGAAATCTGGCGTTCCTTTTGTGATACGTAAAAACGGAAACTGGCCTTGCTCATGGCATATCGAGTCAGACGCGCCATGTCTTCCGCCGTTGAATACGGCAGCGGCTTAACCTTGTAATCGATACCCTGGGGATTCACAAAACGCGTGCGCTCCATCTTCAACTGTTTGGCCAGCGCGTTCATCTGAGCCACGAACGCGTCCACCGGCGTCAATTTGGAGCCAACGTCGCTGGGCAGCAGCGATCCCAACTGCGAACCAACGTGGTGCGCCAGGGTGTAAGCCGCGATGTTGTCAGATTGCACAAGCGCCGCATAGAGAAGATCACGCAACGTGATGCTGTCGCCCGGTTGAAAGCCGATGTTATTTTCCGATATCCCAACAAACGCCTCCTGCGGAATCGTAACCGCCCGGTTCAGGTCGCCTGATTTTCGCTCCGCCCAATCGAGGATGACACTCGCCGTGGCAATCTTTGTCAGGCTACCGACTTGCAGTTTTTTCCTGGGCTCTTGTTCCTCCAGAATGTAGCCTGTTTGCGC
>CATPBS010000225.1 GCA_955652715.1 uncultured Candidatus Udaeobacter sp. | reverse complement strand
TGATGGCGCCGATCCCCAATTCCAAGAAGCGTTGGCGCATGCTCACCGCGATCCGGATCTTGCGGAATGGCTGCGCGAGCAGAGCAGTTCTTACGACGCCATTCGATCGAAACTTCGTGAAATCGAGCCGCCAAGTGGTCTCGCTGAGAAGATTATCCGCAAACGGCCGATTCCATTTCATCGGGACTGGGCGCAAATGCTGCAGCTTGCAGCAGCGATAGTCATCTCTGCGGGCATAACCGCAGTCGCGTTGAACTTGTGGCAGCGCGAAAGGCATCCGCTCGTGCAGGGGCAAGAAATCGTCGTGAAGGGCGAGGTGCTCGATATGACCTGTTTTATCGCCTACAATTTGAGCGGTCCGCAACATGCTCAATGCGCGAAGGACTGCATTAAAAAGGGCCTGCCGGTCGGGATAAAAGGTGAGGACGGTAAGGTTTATTTGCTGGTAGGCAAGACCCAGCCGGTGAACGCCGAACTCGCTGACTACGCCGCCAAGACTGTTACAATCAGAGGAAAGGAAACTATGCGCGACGGCTTTGCGCAGCTCCAAGTGGAAGAGATTCGGAAATTCTGAAGAAAGGCTAACCCCATAATTCGCGCGGAGGAATTCCAATTCTTCCATTCTTGTACGGGACCGGGCGCTCACGATCGCTGGCGAGGAGAAGTGGGCCGTCAAGATCGACATAATCGGCGAAGCTCGCCAGCAGGCGAGCGGGAGCGATTCCTAACGACGTGCAGACCATGCAGCCGATCAACAACTTGAAGCCGCTTTCGCGCGCGCCCTCGCACAACCGGAGCGCTTCAGTTAGTCCGCCGGTTTTATCCAGCTTCACGTTGATGACTTCGTAGCGATTCTCCAGGCGCGGAAGATCAGCCGTCGTATGGCAGCTTTCATCGGCGCAGACCGGCATCGGACGATCGAGAGTTTCGAGAACGTCATCGGCGTCGGCGGGAAACGGTTGTTCGATCAATTCGACGCCTAATTCCTTCAATGCCGGGGTAATTTTGCGGTAACGCTCAGGCGACCATGACTCGTTCGCGTCGATCAGAAGTCGCGCGTTCGGCGCGGCCTCGCGTACTGTTTCGACGCGTGCAAGATCGAGGTCGTCCCCTTGAAGCTTTAGTTTCAGAATTGGCAATGAAGCGGCTGCTTTCGCTGCTGCCGACATTCTCTTCGGCGCATCCAGACTGATCGTGAATGACGTCTCGACCTGATCGACGACCGAAAGATCTGCGAGTTCCCAGACGCGTTTACCGGAATGCTTCGCTTCCAAGTCCCACAGTGCGCAGTCCAATGCGTTCCGTGCCGCGGCTGCAGGCAGAAGTTTTTGCAGATGTTGTTGATCCAGATTTTTCTCGCCTTTGATTCCCTCAATCTGCGCCAAAACTGAAGCGGTGGTCTGATTGTAGCGCGCGATCGGTACGCACTCGCCGCGTCCGATGTGTTCGCCCTCGCTGACGGTCACGACGACGACTCGCGCTTCGGTGCGGCTACCGCGCGAAATCCGAAACGGTTCTTTGAGCGGCCAGATTTCCTCCTTTGCGTCGATTCTCAAAATAATTTCACCACAGAGATCACGAAGGTCGCAGAGCCGCAACTACGTGATTGTTCTGTGTGCTTCGTGTCCTTCGTGGTTAAATGGCACGCATGAAAATCACAAAAAACATCGGGATGGTTTTGCTGGCGGTTTACTTGATCGTTGATGGCCTGCTGGGATTCGGCTTGAACCTCGGGCCGGCCATTTTTCTGCTCTATGTTCTAGCGCTGGCCGCAGGCATTCTTATTCTCGTCGGCAAATAGAAACACAGTGTCACCACAGAGCTCACCGAGTTCACGGAGGCGGACGTGAGAGAATGATTCGCTGCCTCTGCGGTTAGTTCCGTCGTTTGCCTCTTGAGTTGAAACTCCGTCGTTGCCCACACTCCGTCGCTGCTACCCTTACAGTTTTGCCTTCTATGTCGCTCAGTCGATTCGCTCCATTCCTGCTTTCCTTAGCAATTCAGCTGCGCAGCGCTTTAGTGAAGCGAACCAGATCGTCGGCGACTTGTTCGATTCGCTGCGTGATTTTTTTGTCCGTGATGCGCTCGCCGTCGAAAGCGTCGCCGGTAGCAAACGCGAACCGTGGAATAATGACGCAACGAAAATCGAGCATGAGGCTGTTGGCATAAGCCATGACTGACATGTAACTGGCTCCTCCTCCGGCAGCGCAAAGGAACCCGACGATTTTGTCTTCCCACGCGCTCCCGCTGAGCTCGATCATGTTCTTGGTCGAGGCGGCAACGTCATAGTTGTAAACCGGCGATGCAATGAGGATCCCGTCCGCGCGTTCAATCGTCGCGCTCAATTTTTTTGAACCGGGCATGCCGTAACATTTGTCTGCATCGCAGAGTGGCAAGTCCATTTCGCGGATGTCGATCCAATCGCAATCGATTTTCTTTTTTTGCAGATGCGCAAAAGCAGCACGTCCCATGCGACGGCTGTTGCTGTCAGGATTACCGCTCGTGCTAATGACAAGATGCTTGGGCATAATTCGATGAAGTAAGGACGTGACAGGCGACGAGTAACGAAATCGAGAAAATACGAGCCGCTTCGCAGCGATGCAAACGAGCAACCCGCGTTCGTTTCGCTATCGCGCTGCAAGTAGACGTCAGTCCGAGTCGAATTTTGGTTTCTTAGCGGAAACTTTTTTGTAAGTGCCTGCGGCGGTCACGTTGTTGCCGAATCCGCAAATGCCCGTTTGGGTGACTACAAGTTTGCCACCAGTGAATTTTAGCGTGATCCGGCATTCCTCTTCCGCGCCCTCGGGTTTAAAGATGGCGGTATCGCCCTGAATCGTCGCAATGCCGCTGCCTTCGCCTGTATTGGCGCTTGGACCTTGCGGCGTTTTGTATTCGTAAACGCCCGAAAATTCGATCTGAAGACGCTGTTGACCCAGCGCCCAGATTTTGAATTCACTGCCTTTCGTCTTCCAGGTGCCGTTGACCTGAGCGGCCGTCACACTCTTGTCGCTGCCGGCTAGCATCGTAACAATCGAGACGGCGGCTAAGCACACCGCGCTGATATACGTAGCTATCCATGTTTTTCTCATGATGCTGCTATCGAGGATCGAAATACGCGAAAATTGTTTAGTGCAAGAAACCGCAGTGTGAAAAGGAAAAAGGACGTTAGCGCAAATATTTGTCGAACCATCCGACTGTCTGATCCATTCGGTCAGCTTGGTTCTTCGGTTCGATGAAGAGATGGCCTTCGCCCGGATAAATGATGAGTTGTGTCGGCACGCCAAGGGTCTTCAACGCGTGCCAGAATTCGTACGATTGCGACGCAGGGCATTCCGCATCGCGCTCGCCGACGATGACGAGGGTAGGGGCGTTTACGTTCTTGATGAAGTGAATCGGAGAGCTCTTCTCGTAAACGGCGGGATCATCGTAAACTGATGCGCCGAAGAACGGGATCATCCATTGATCGATTAAGTTCTGCCCGTAGTAACTTTGCCAGTTGGCAATGCCCGCGCCCGCGACTGCTGCGCCGAAACGGTTAGTCTGCGTAACGGTCCACATGGTCATGAACCCGCCGTAGCTCCAGCCGGTCACACCGAGACGGTTGGAATCGATCGGATATTTCTTTATCGCGGCATCGACTCCTGCGAGGGTGTCGCGCAGATCGCCACCGCCAAAATCCTTCACGTTAGCGAGCGTGAACTCTTCTCCCTGGCCGTAACTACCACGAGGATTCGGCATCAGCACGTAGTAACCTCGCGACGAGAGAGCAGCGATGATGGCCCGCGACATTCCGAAGCCAGCGGGCCAGTCCGGCGTAACTGCGCTCGAAGGTCCGCCGTGGATGAGAACGACCATTGGATGTTTCTTGCCGGCCTCCGCTTTCGCCGGTGTTAGCAGCCAGCCCTGTATGTTGAAGCTTTCGTTCGTCCATTCGAGGTTCTCGGCTTTGCCCCAAGTTGGTGAAAGCGCTGAGTTGTTGCTGGTTAACTGGCGCCATTTATTAATTGGTCCAGCCCAGATCTCCGGTGGAGTTTCAAAACTACTGCGTTCTGCGGCCGCGAATTTGCCATCCTTCGAAACCGCAAAGTCTGGGAAATTCCCGAAGGCGTGAAGAGCCTTCGCGCCTTTCCAGATTGTGCGCACGGAATTGTTCGCGAGCGTCAATTCAGAGATCGCGCCGCCGCCGCCGATTATTTCGGTAAAAAGGATGCGATCCGGCGCGAGCCAAAAGAGCGAAGTCACAGAGCTCTTACGACCCTTGGTGTGGTTCTGGAGGTCGCTGCCATCAGCGGACACAGTGAAGAGGTCGCCACCGTGAAATCCTTCGTCGCTCATCAACCCTTCAATGAACGCGATCGACTTGCCATCCGGCGACCAGCGCGGAACCGCGACCTGAGACGAGGGTTTATAGATGGATGTGGCCTTACCTTTTGCTATATCGATCCTGGAAATCTGCGCGATCCACCAATTGTTGTCACCGGGCCCGGGTGCCGCCGTTGTGACGAACGTCTTGTCGTCAGGCGACCAATCGTAATCGTAGATGTGTAGATCCTCCGGCGAAATCTGCCGTAACTGGCCACTTGCAACATCGAGAACTGCAATCCGCTGATTATGAATGGCGGTGTCGATTACACCAGTCGTCGTCGGCGCAGCCATTAATGGACCGCCGCCGCCCGCGCCTTCAATGTAGAGGAAGGCAATCTGCTTCCCGTCGTGCGACCAACGCGGACGCGCTGCGTATCCATTTAGGTTTGTAATTTTTTTCGGATTGGAACCATCAGCACTAACCCTCCAGAGTTGCCGCTGCTCTTTCTCGCCAGCGCTCGAAAAGATGGCGAGCATCTTTGAATCTGGAGACCAGGCGGGATCGAAATCGGTCCTCTCGCCGGTAATCGGAATTTTGACGATCATTGCCGGCGCGCTTCCTGACGTTTCACGAATATAGGTTTGCTTTGATGTTGTGGCGGCCGTCGACTGCACCCATGCGACGTGTGCACTATCAGGAGAAAGGGCGACGTCGCCGTACAAGACAGTTTTACCCAACTGTTCAGTCAGCTGCTGCATGGTCTGAGCTGTTAATGCCATGGGAAAGAAACAGGCCAGGAGAAAATGCTTCACGGTTTCTAAGGAACGCAGGAAAACAATTAACAGAATTAGTGCGACAAATCGATTTTACTTCGTGCGTTCCCGGTTTCCTTAGCTGCCGTTGTCGGAGCATTGCGATCATAGGGCACGATCTTGTCCCACTCGTCGGCGGAAGAGCGGGCGACAAAGGCGACCACCGGTTCGGTGTCGCTCATGTTGAAAACCTCGTGCGGCACACCGGGCTTGATGTAGATGAAATCCCCGGCCTGGTTCTCGACGGCCTGTTTTAGCCCGCGTCCGAATTCGTGACGCACTTTTCCTTCGATGATGTACAGGATCACTTCGAAGCCAACATGAACATGCGCATACGCAACGCCGCCGGGAGGGATCGTGGCGATGTTCGCTGACAGGCTCGTCGTGCCAACATTTTTGCGCGACATCCCTTGCTTGTAATGAATCCCGTTCCAATCACGTCGCGCGCCGCCGCCGCGAATGGTCAGGATTCCACCATGATCTTCCACCGCGCTCAGCTCGATGTTGTCTTTGGCTCCGGTCATTTAGCCTTACGAAAGAAATCGTCGAGCGCTCGATTGTAAACCATCCAGCCTCTTGGCGTGGGGTGTTCACGATGAGTAATTAGGAAAGCCGGGTCGGCATCATGCTGTTCAAACTCGATTACCGGGAACTGATATCGCTGGGCTAGCTCCCTCATCCTCTCGTAATAGACTTCGCGAGATGATCGCGAGACGCCCCTCGCGGCATAAGCATCGATTGGCATGCTTAGAATAAGTGGTTCAGCTTTAAGCTTGGCAAGTGTACGGAACAGGAGTTCCAGGTCAGTCCATTCGCTTGCAGCCGCGATCCGTGCGCGAAACGCCGCATCCCTCGCCGGCCGAATCGGGTCGAATGATTCGGTCACTTCGCCCTCGGCGTCCGACGCGTTGGAAGCATGCACCTTGTGCGGATGGGCTGCTCGCAACCAACTTGGGATCGTCCTGGCTCTGCCCAGGATATAAACGAGCGCTTCAAAATGATCTTGCAAATCGAGCATGATGTTTTGCAGCTTACCCAGAGGCCAGATAGCCATTAGCACGATGCGGTCCACCGGACGACCGGAAGCGAGGCACCTGGCGGCAATTTGGAGCATCCCATCTTCTGCCAAGGTGTCGGGGAACTGTAGCATCCGCTTTGCGATCGCAGTCTTCAGGTTCAAATCAATGCCATCCCCAAAGAGAATGCCAGTGGCCGCCGGTAACGAGAAGTTTCCTGCATAAAACTCCGGCCTGAGGGAAGGCGTTAGAAACGAGCTGGCCGATAGCGAGATTGCAACCTTCCGGCCGCGCAACTCGGAGCCCAGTGCGCCCAGCTTTTGCAAAATGATCAACGAGGTGGTGCCCGCCTTGCCCACCGGGCACACCTGAAATCCAGTGGGCGCGCTGGAAAAAAAATCAGATGCCCTGTTTGGAATTGGGTCGATCAATTCCGAGCTGCCGTAAAGGAGCAAGATGTCTGTTCTGCGCGCCGCAGCGCGCTCGAACGCAAGTCCCTGATTTTTGATAAAGAAATCTCTCGGGGCAATCCAATGAACCGTTTTTCGCTCGAGCCGGGTTGCCAGCAATCCGCCGCCGCCCAGGATCGCGATCGTCAGCGCACAAGCGATCAGAGCGCTAAATAGGTGCGGCGCGAACGAGCGCGCAGTAGAGCGTCTGATCATAAGCATTCAGTAATATTGTGCTCGACTCGGACTTTTCCAGGCTGAAATGGACTACTGGAAAAGTTGAAGCGTTGAGTCGCTACGAGTTTAGAGTTAGTCGGTCAATCAGCAATCGGCTGGAATCCGGCAAACATCTCAGTTGATTCGGGGACCGTGTTGAGCGGGACGCAGTCGCAGACCGCGAAAAACTTATTCCACATCGCAAGGACGTTTGGATTTTTATGCGCCGCGTCGATTGCTTCGTGCGATTTCCATTCCGAGACTTCAATGATCGTGCCGTCGCGTGCGCGCATGATGGTGGGTGTGCGATCGGTCACCAGTCCCTCTTTACGCAGCGTCGGGACGCGGCTACGCACAAGCTCGAGAAGCTCGCTTTCCTTACCCGGTTTCGGACGGTAAGCGACGATCACACAAACGCCATTCATGAGATCGACATCATGATCGCGATTGTCCGGCAGGGGAAGCAGTTTGATTTTGTGAATGGGAAGCTATTACGACGAGCGCGAGTCCGCCTAACACGGCAACTGAGGCGAGCACGTAACGCAATGTGATCGGTTCTCCCAGCAACAGGATTCCGCCAGTGGCGGCGATAACCGGGACGCTAAGTTGTACGGTAGCGGCGCTGGCTGCTTTCAGGCCCGGCAACGCGCTGTACCAAATCACGTAGCCAAGACCTGACGTGATTGCCCCGGAGATTATGCCGAAAGTAATTCCGGCAAGATCGATGTGTATCCATGGAACAAAGATGATGCCAAGAGCAACGGCGAACGGAACGGCACGGATGAAATTGCCGGTAGTCGCGCTGGCCGGTTTTTCTTCTCCTTTGCCGCGCAGCGAATAAATGCCCCAGGCGACGCCGGCTCCCAGCATCAGGATCGAACCAGTCAATGGTGGGGCGGAGAGTCCGGGAAACACAAGCGCGACAAGTCCAGTCACGGCAAGGATAAAGCCGGCGATTTGGACCGCATCCAAGCGTTCGCCTTTGCGCAGGCCCCAAAGAATCATGGTGGCTTGAACAGCACCAAACAAAAGCAACGCGCCAGTTCCGGCTGAAAGATCGACGTACGCAAATGAAAAGGCGGCGGCATATATAAAGAGCGCGAGCGCTGAGGGCCAGTTCCCAGCTCGATGCAGTGGTGAGTGAGAAGATCTCTCAACCAAAGCTGTAACCCTTCTCTCAACTATTAACCTTCTCCGCAATTTCATGACGAGCCAGAGTGCGGCGGCGCCGGAGAAAACGCGGACGAAAGTGAAAGTGGCTGCGTCGATGCTGGTTTGCTTTAATGCAGCTCGGCACAGCAGCGAGTTACTCGCGAAGGCGATCATCGCCACCAGCGTGAATGTGAAAAGCCGAGTCGATTTCACTACCGACGAAATTCGGAACCGAACAGTTTGGTTGAAACGAAATATGAATTGAGGAGGCTCGACATGTTAGAAGATAGCAACGCGTTCAGTGGTTTTTCAGTCAACGACATTCCAAAGGCGAAAGAATTTTACGGGCGCACACTAGGGCTCAAAGTTTCCGAATCGAATGGGTTGCTGACATTGCACCTCGCCGGCGGCAATAATGTTCTCATTTATCCGAAGCCGAATCACGCTCCGGCCACGTTCACAGTTCTTAATTTCCCAGTAGATGATGTCGATCAAGCGGTCGATGAGCTCACCAAGCGCGGCGTCCGTTTTGAGATTTACGATCTGCCCGACATCAAAACCGACAAGAAAGGGATTATGCGCGGGAACGGTCCGACCATCGCCTGGTTCAAGGATCCGGCTGAAAATATTCTTTCCGTAATCGAGGCCGGTTAACGCCGCCGGTTCGCGCGACTCGGCTTACGAACGCGTCCGGTTTGTTCACTTGCGGCGACGTACACCGCCGAGTTCTGCGTGTCGCGGACATGTTTCCAGGTGATCGTTGACCATGCCGGTTGCTTGCATCAACGCGTAGCAGATCGTTGAGCCGACGAATTTGAATCCGCGCCGCCGTAGGTCGCGACTCATCGCGTCAGATTCTGCTGTGCGCGCAGGCACCTCGGCCATACTCCGCCACTGATTCTGGATTGGCTTGCCGCCGACGAAGCTCCACAGGTAAGCGTCGAAAGTCCCGAACTCTTTTTGCACGGCGCGAAACATTTTTGCGTTCTCGATCGTTGCCGCGATTTTCAATCGGTTACGCACGATCCCCGCGTCTCCGAGTAGCCGCTGCACATCGCGCGCGCCGTAACGGGCGATCCTTTCCGGGCGGAATCCATTGAATGCCTTCCGATAGTTCTCTCGTTTCTTCAAAATAGTGATCCAGCTCAAACCCGCTTGCGCGCCTTCAAGAATCAGGAACTCGAACAGCAGTCGATCATCGTGCGCAGGCACGCCCCATTCGTCATCGTGATAAGTGACCGCCGGTTCGGTCGTAGCCCAGGGACAACGCGGCATAACGTCGAGTATGGTGATTGTTGCCGCAGCGGAAAAGCAAATTGGCGCCAAGGAGCAGCAGGGCGAAGCAACGATTAGCTATGCAGCGTCCTCCGTCACCGTGGCAATGCGCACAGTTCATACGAAAAAGATGGCGCCCTTGCGCGCCGTTGTTCGTAATCGCCATTATTCTCGACGGTATTGCTGGGGTCGTCCTGGTGATGGAAATCGCGGCGGTGGCCGAAGTCATATAC
>CATPBS010000224.1 GCA_955652715.1 uncultured Candidatus Udaeobacter sp. | reverse complement strand
CGTTGATGCGTACGCTGGCGAGAAACGCGTAATCACGCTCCGCGACGCGTATCACAACACGCCAATAGAAGGCGCAGCGTTGGCAGACTTGTATAATGCCCTTGATTGGCTGTTGCCCAGAAGCGCAAGCCGCTGAAACGCCCATACATTAAACATTCGATTTACCCGATCTTCTTCCGAAATCGCAGCGCACAGAGCACGAAAAGCAAGATCGACATGATGATGAGGACGGCGAGATGTGGCCAGTATTCGAAAAAGTGCGCGCCTCGCAGAATGATCGCGCGCATGAGCGAGATGAAATACGTGGTGGGGAAAAGCGCCCCGAGCGCATAAAAAATCCAGGGCATGGTTTCCCGCGGGAAAATAAAACCCGAAAAGAAAACGCTCGGTAACAGGAAGACCATCGACATCTGCAGCGCTTGCATTTGGTTTTCTGCTTTTGTTCCGACGAGCAGCCCGAGACTGAGCAGCGCAAAGACATAAACAAGTGTTGAAAACATCATCGCCCCAACATTTCCTGCGATCGGCACGCTGAAGATGAAGCGCATAATGATGAACAGAATCGTTGCCATGGCCATGCCGATGCAAAGATACGGCACGAGTTTGCCAAGCATGAGGCCCGCGCGGCTCAACGGGCTGACGAGCAATTGCTCGAGAGTTCCGCGTTCGCGCTCACGGACCAGAGCCATGGCAGTGGCGACAGTTGTGCCGATTTGCAAAACAACCCCGATCACGCCCGGAACATAGAAGTTCGGGCTGCGCATCGCCGGGTTGTAAAGCATTTGCGGCCGAATATCGATTGGGACTCCGTGCCGGCCGGTTTCACGCAGTAATGATTCAACCGATTGTGTCAAGGCGACCCCTAACGCGGTATTGAGCGCTTGTAGTGCAGTGGTGGAATTCGAACCGTCCACGAGCAATTGGACCTGCGCTGGATTGCCCGCGTGCAGATCACGCGTGAACGTCGGCGGAATTTGCAACCCAACGTAAGCACCGCCTTTTCGAATTTCGCTCGCGAGTTGGTCCAGACTCTGGACCTCACCGACCACGCGGAACGTCTCCGTGTTTACGAAACGATCGATTAACTGGCGGCTCTCGACGGTGCGATCCTCATTGTAGATGACCATTGCCATATGCTTGACGTCGGTATCGAGCGCGTAACCAAACGCAATCATTTCGATTAGTGGCGGAAAAAACATAAAGAAAAGCGTCATCGGATCGCGCCAGACCACGATGAATTCTTTAAACAAGATGGCGCCGAGCCCGCGAAAGGGTTTGTGTTTCATCACGCAGCCTTCTGTTGTTCGCCGGCGTGTTTTGCCGAAAGCTCGACAAAGACATCTTCGAGTGATGGCCCAATCTCGTGAATCTCCGCATGGCTGATGCCGGCGCTGTGCAATTTTTCATCGATGTGCGCGCGCTTGACGCTTTCATCGACAAGCAGATGCATCGATTGACCAAACACGGTCGCGCTCCGCACGCCGCGGAGTTGATGAACAGCTTGAAGCGCCGTCGTGACATGATCGCAGGTCACATCGAGCCGCCGTGTTCCCGGCGGATTCACCTCGGGCATTTGCTTTAATTGGTCCGGCTCTCCGCACACGATCAATTTCGACATGTAGATGTAGCCGACGTGATCGCAGCGTTCTGCTTCATCCATGTAATGCGTCGTGACAAAAAGCGTCATGCCCTGGCCGGCGAATTCGAAAAGCAAATCCCAAAGCTCGCGCCGCGCGACCGGGTCGATGCCTGCGGTTGGTTCATCGAGAAAAAGCACCGTCGGTTTGTGCATGAGAGAACAGGCCATCGCTAGACGCTGGCGCATTCCGCCGGAAAGTTGCGATGCACGCCTGTTGATAAACGGCTTGAGGTGCGTCGTCGCGAGCATTTCATCACGGCGTTGTTTCAGTTCTTTATCGCGCAGACCGTAAAGTTTGCCGGAGAAAATAAGATTCTCATTTACGGTCAGCTCATCGTAGAGCGAGAATTGCTGCGACATATAGCCGATCATTTCCTTGATCGGCTCCATCTCTCGGACGATGTCGTAGCCGCCGATCCGAGCGGTCCCCTCGGTGGGTTCAAGGATTCCGCAGAGCATCCGAATGACGGTAGTTTTGCCAGAGCCGTTCGGCCCGAGAAATCCAAAGATCGACCCTTTTCCGACGGAAAACGAAACGTGATCCACCGCCGTGAACGTGCCGAAACGTTTGGTCAAGCCTTCGCACTCAATCATTGCGTCCATTGCGGATCACTACGAAGGACACGAAGATTGCGAGGAGAGATGATTACCAAGACTTCGTGTCCTTCGTGATCTTCGCGGTTGGCTCATCTTATTTCACATTCGGAAAATAAACATCGGCTGCCATCCCCGCGTGCAACCGATCGTCGGTGTTCGGCAAACGAATCTTCACGCCGAATACCTGCCGGATCCGATCTGCTACCGTTTGCACGTTGCGCGGCGTGAATTCGGCCTGACGGTTAATTTGCTCGACCGTCCCCTCAAAATCCTTACCTGGGAAAGAATCAACGCGGACACGCACCGGATCGCCCACCTTTATTAAACCCCGCCATGGCTCCGGCACATAGACTCGCACCCACAAATGATTTGTGAGAAGGAGTGTCGCGACTTCGCGATTGGCGGGCAGCACATCGCCTACCTTGACACTGAGCACCTCCAGAACCGAATCGGCCGGCGCAACCACTTGCATTTCGGCAAGCTGCGCATCGATGTCGGCAAGTTGTGCCCGGGCTTGGGTGACGCGCATCCGGGCGGCCTCAATATTTTTCTCCTGCGATCTGGCTGCGCTGTCCGCGCGCTGGGCGTCGCTAGGGGAGACCACCTTGCGTTGCAGTAAATCTTTTTGCCGCTTCGCGTCGTCGCGCAAGAATTGAAGCTGCGCTTCTTGCGAGTCGGCGTCGCGGATCGCGGTATTAATCTGCGCTTCGGCAAGATCGTGTCGGGCATGCAATTCGGAAGCATCCAGTTCCGCGATCGGCTGTCCGGCGCGCAAAGTATCGCCTTCCCAAGCGAAAATCTTTTCTACCCGTCCGCCGCTGCGCGGGCCTACATGCACTTCGTCTACTTCGATTGTTCCGGAGACCGAGTTGCTTCGCTTCTGGCAGCCCGACAGAAAGATCGACAGTGCGATCAGAGTGACGGCGCAAAGCCGGCCTCGAAAGAATTCGCGAGCCCCGGTTATTTCGGGGTTGTCGATCTTGTTTGGCACGAAGAACATTAGGAAACGGGATTTGG
>CATPBS010000223.1 GCA_955652715.1 uncultured Candidatus Udaeobacter sp. | reverse complement strand
GTTCCATGGCGGCGGACGTGTGAATGCCGACCTGTTCTAGGCGCCCCTTTTCCAACGCGGCGGTCGCCCATTCTTTCAGCGGGCCGCGCAGCCACAAAAGCGAGCGCGATGTCGGCGAATTCCAATTGAACATGTCCGAAACTGTGGCGAGTTGTGTAATATCCATATCTGGCAGGAAAGGGATGGCGTGTTAAGATAGGCATTCGCGCCTTGCAAAATGTATGGTTGCTCGCGATGGCGCAACCCACCCAACAGCAGAGGTACACCGACGCGACCATGTCCAGTGGCCGCGCGTCGTGCAATCAGTGGATGGACGACTCTCTAAAGGGACTCGCATATCGAGGCACGAAGAAAAATCTGAGTTGTGCTAACCTCTGTACGAAGAAATGAAATTGATCGATCGATTTGTTAGCCGTGAATTGCTGGTCAACGTCCTCTTCGCGGTCGCCATACTGAGTCTGGTTCTCGTCGTTGGTAATATTTTTCGAAAGCTGCTGCCGTTGCTGGTGAACCACGACGTGCCGATGGAATACTTGATCACGTTCATCGCCTACGTGCTGCCGTTCTCGCTCATTTTCACGATCCCGTGGGGGTTGTTGACGGCGATCTGCTCGTGTTCGGACGGCTCTCCGCGGACAACGAATTGATTGCACTGCGCTCAAATGGCGTGAGCATTTCTCGCATCTGCATTCCGTTAGGTGCCATCGCGGTCATCTGCACGGTCATCTGTTTCTGGTTGAACGTGCAGGCTGCGCCGGCTGCGCAGGAGAAATTGCGCAGCACTATTTTCGATCTGGCTACGCGAAATCCGATGGCGCTCTTCGGAAGCGATCAGGTGATCGATCAATTTCCCGGCCGCAAGATTTACGTCGGCAAGAAAGAAGGCAACAAGCTCGAGAACATTACCGTGTTCGAGCTGAACCAGAATTCGCTTCCGGTAAGAGTCACCTATGCGCACAAGGGCCTGCTCGAGGCGGATTTGGCGAACAAGCAGATTCTCATGCACCTGTATCAGGCGCGGTACCAAGAGCGCGACGAAAAAGACCCGTCCAATCTGCGAAAGATTCGGGACGGAATCAACATGGTGGAAGGCACTCTGCCGATTAGCCTCGAGCAGTTATACGAGAAGGAGAAAAAACGGCAGTACCGTTCCGCGTTATCGATCGAGCAACTACTGGAGCAACTGAAGAGCGAGGACCAGCGGGAACGCAGCGCTAGCCGCACGGAAATCAACAAACGCTTTTCGTTTCCGTTTGCGTGCGTTGCCTTCGCAATAATCGGAGTGCCGCTTGGCGTCACGGCGCATCGCCGCGAGACTTCGATTGGGTTCGCGATGGGTTTGATTGTTGCCACTACTTATTTTCTCTTCGTAATCATTGGCGATACGTTGCGCGGAAACCCGCATGCGCACCCCGAGCTGCTCGTCTGGTTTCCAAATGTTCTTTTTATCGTACTGGGCATGATTTTGTTTCGCCGACTGGCCCGGCAGTAGGCGGATTTCACAGTATATCCAGCGTGACGATTGCCGATCCCGTTTTGAATTATCGCGGGCAGCAGGCGCGGCCGATCGCTCTGACGGGTCTCATTATCGTTTGCTTCGTCGCTTGGCTTGCGTTGCAAATTCCCAAAGGCATCCTAACCAACACAGACGAGCTGTTAACGGCCGAGCGCAGCCGCGAGATGCTTCTGACAACACCTTTGGTTGTTCATTTTAACTTCGAAAAATCTTTTGCGAAACCGCCGTTGCAGTACTGGCTAACGGCGCTGACGCTTCCGCGGTTCGGAAATCGCACGCTTGCGGTTCGAATTTGGCCGTTGGTTTACGCAGTTCTCACCGCGATCACGCTAGCTTGCCTGGCTCGTGTGATCGCGCCGGACCGGCCATGGGTAATCCCGCTCAGTCTTGCGATTCTGGTTTGCTGCCCGTTGTTTTCCGCGGAGGCCAGCCGCGCTCTTTTGGATGTCGGTCTGGCATTTTTTGCGACGCTCGCAATCTTGTTCGCGCAACTCGCGCGCAAAAATCCAGCATGGTGGATGGGGCTGGCTGTGGCATGCTGGCTTGGCAGTCTGCAAAAAATTCCGCTGATATTCCTTTTATGGTTGGTGATCTTGATTGTCCGTGTGAGCTCGCCTGTCGAGCGGCGCACGCTGTTCAGTGGCTGGCTACTTGCGAGCATTCTTTTCGCTCTTGCTGCGACTGCGGTCTGGCCCTTAGTCCAGTACGCAAAATACGAAATGCCGGTCAAGAACGTGTTTCATGAAGAAGTTGTCGTCTGGCTCGGCCCGGAATATTTGGGAGCACGACCTTACTTCGAAGTTCCCATTCGCCTGAGCGCAACCGGATGGATTGGGGCCGGCGTCTTTGCCTTCATCGCGCCATTCGTGGTCCTTCTTTGGAAAAAGCAAAGATTTTCGGTTGTGGCGAGGGAGCTTGCGATTTTATGCCTCGCGGTGATTGCGCTGGCAGTGCTTATTAACTTTCGATCGGTTCGTTACGTCGTCCCAATCATTCCGTCGCTTTGTCTTATACTCGCCATTGTTTTTCAACGGTTCCTAGCGCAACGATCGGCGGTTCGTATCGGAGCGGCAGTGCTGCTGGCGTTGACACTCCTGGCGGGTCTTATCCAAGCAGAGATTCAGATTTATTCGCGGCAACGGAACGCCTCGGTGCGAATCGAAGACCGTAAAGTAAAGCTTCGCAGCGGCGAAAAGAATGTTGCTGAAGAGAAGCGCGTCGCCGAAGAGCTCGGTGCGTTACAACAAGCGGGCACCAGGATGGTCGTGGTTAAAGCAATCAAAGGTGGAAGCGACTTGCTGTGGGATTCGTTCTATCTCTTTCACGGGAACCTGCGTTTTCCGGTCACAAAACTGACGACGGATGAACTACGCGCTGCCCCGCCACCGCCTCCTGTCCTCGGCGTTTGCGTCGCGCGCGATTTTCCTGTCGTCCAAAAGGCATATCCAAATGTGCAGGTACAATTTGGTCGGGCCCAGTTCATTCTGTGGCGGGTGGATCTGCAATGACGGACGGTAAATTGCGAAACTGTGACAGGTCTGACGCCGGAGCGACTACTTAGACTTTCTGACAACGAAACCAACACGTGCATCCTATAATCAAAACCTTCAGCGGACGCGGCCGCGAAATTAGCTGGCTGACTTACATCCTTGCGATAGTGCTTGTGCTGCATTTCGTCTTTGCGCGAGGCCAAATGGGTTAGGCCTACGCCTGACTTAGGAAACCGTCTTCAGGGGCTTCAACCTGTTTGGCGACGGGAGGTCGCGGCAGCAGCAAACGTTGAGAGCGAAGGGCGGTAGAATTCGATCAGGAAATTTCATGTCAATCAGCTCCGTCGCGTGACTAAGAAATATCCGATTTGTGGATCGGTCTTTCGATCAACTGACCGAAGCGGCGCGATGGCCGCGTTCTGCAGCTCGCGCATCAATTCCGAGATTTTATCCTTGGGCACGACAAGGGCATCGAGCGCGCCGCCGTTCCATTCCTGAACCGCTTTCCTCGGCTGCAGGAAATGCGGTTTCTGCAAGTAGAGCAGCATCCCTTCGTAGCCTCCGCCATCGCCGGAAATCACTTCGTAACGCCAATGATGGGCGACAACCTGTTCATTCACCGCGCGGCTGAAAACCTCGAGATGATCGGCGTGGTCACGATAATCGGACAGCATTTTTGCGGCGGTATAGCCGCCGGTAAACACGATCG
>CATPBS010000222.1 GCA_955652715.1 uncultured Candidatus Udaeobacter sp. | reverse complement strand
GCTCGAAGCTCAATCAAAGAATTCGAGGCACAAGCGTGACGTACGAGGACGTCGCTTTCAAATTTCTCTACTGGCCGACGGCGCGCGTTTTGGGAGAGGAAAATGTCCGCACTCGCAATTGCTGGAAACTGCAACTGCGCGCGCCCTCGCACGAGTCGCAGTATTCAAATGTGGTGCTGTGGATCGATAAGGCGAGCGGCGCGCTCATGCGCATGGAGGGCTACGATTGGAATGCGCAACTTGCCAAGCGGTTCGAGGTTGTCTCGGCGCAGAAAATTGAGGGTCGGTGGTTTCTGAAACAAATGCGCGTTGAGGAATTCCAGCCAGGCACGAGTCACATTCAGGCGCGGACCTATCTGGAGATTAAGAAATAGCGCTGCCGGTGCTATCCCGAAATTTCTGGGGACTCGGCGCATCGCGCCGGCATCGCAGTTCGGATTCTGGAATGTTGGGCTAAAAAGGCGTCACCGCACCTGGTGCTGGTCGGATTTTGCCCCGCTCACCACCAGCCTGCGACCGAGAAATTCCTTATCGTGCAATTCCTCCACCGCGCGTTTCGCTTCCTCGACGCTTTGCATCTGCACAAAGGCAAAACCTTTCGAGCGCTGGTTGTGCCGGTAACTTACGACCTCAGCATTTTGCACGTGCCCCACGCCATTGAACAATTCAAAAAGATCGCTCTCGGTGGCGTCGAAGGACAAGTTCCCAACGTAAAGACGCGGCGAAGTGACTTCGATCCGTTCAGGTTTGCGCGCTGGTCGCGAAGGCTGTGTGCCGTTGCGCGGTTGCGCAGCGGTTTTCCTTTTTTCCCCGCTGTTTCCAAAAAATTCGGCAACCCGTTGCCAGAATGTCTTTTTCTGCGTCTTCGCTGCTCCCTGCGGGCCCCGAAAGCGATCGTTGTTTTCTCTGCGCCGGCCCCCACCGCGCGGGCGGCGTGAGCGTCTTCCGGATGAATAAGAGTTCATGTTGATCCTTAATCTTTGTCCAATTGTTAAAAGGGCGGAGCGCCCCGAAAACGTTCGGGACACCGTCCGCGGCGCGCGAATCATCAAGACTCCAGTCAAACATTTTGCAGGCACTCTGCGACGCCGATGGAAACTCCGCCTCGTCGTGTGGGAAATGAACTTGTCTCAAAGCCCAAGCCGGCGCACCCAAGCAACGAAGCAGTGATGCCGCAACCGTTTGCAGCATCGGTTCAAGAAACCTGAATCGTCGTAGAAACCGGAGGCTCGGAAGATCGAAGAAGATTCCCGACATCTCGCGTGATTATGGATTAAATGGCGGGTGGTTGCAAGCGAAAGGAAATCGCTAGGAACAGCGCCGCGCTGCGCTGCCCGTACGCCGTAGCGCGGCATCCCCACCGCGCACAAGTTCGATTACTGCCCAATCCAATCGTCTCGCAGTGAATAGGCACGCGACTTGATGTACTCCCGCGGACGCTCGCCACGAATCGGCTGCGTAAAATATCGCAATTCGCGCCGGGTCAGCTGTGGTTCGTAGCCGAATTCCGGCATAAGCTCGCGGCAATGCCATTCGACCCATCCGATTTCGTCTTCAGAAAGTTCACCTTGCCACCGTGTCGCCGGTTCGGAGCTGATTTGCGAAAAATTAATGCGCGCTGCGGAGTTACCACTCCAGAAGTGGCCCACTTTCGTCGGCGTCAACACGGTGTCTGAATCGAAGTCGATCTCCAGGTACGCGCAAACTTCTTCCATCGTCCTGGCCGGTTCGCAGACTAATTTTTCATACGGCACGACCAGGCCGGGAACAGCGCCGTCGCGTACACGCCTCGCCAGCCGGGCAGCTACCCGCCAATGCGCGATCACGTAATAAGTCGAGAATCTTCCTGTTTGTCTCGTTTTCTCCAGTGCGATTTGCGCCGCGAGGATGGCGCGCGGGTCGCGCATCGTGACAAGAATTTTTGCATTCGGAAAGCGCCTTAGGATCTCCGGAATGTGATTACGATTCGCCGGAGTTTTTTCCACCCAGCGCCCTACAGTATCCAACGGCCGCCCCAGCGTTGCCGCGTATGCTTTCACCATGAGCACAAGCAAATCCTCCTGCTCATTTGCGGGATCAAATGCCGCGCGCTCGAACGTTTTCAGAAATTCCTCCCGCGGAAACGTCGAATAATTCCGCTTGCCCCACTTGCACGGGCCGCCGAACAGGACGTTGGCAAGCGACTGCTTAGTCAGGTAATCAAACTGCGCGCGGCGGCCGCGTGGCGCATATTTGGTCAGGACGGTAGGAAAATAAGCAGTCTCTTCCGGCAACACCAGTAGCTGGGAATGGTTATCGAGCAAGGCCACCAAAAGCGTGGTGCCAGATTTGGCCTGACCCGCGATGAAACAGGCGCGTTGATCGAATGGCAAATTCTGGACCGAAGTCTTCATTTAGCGCTGCGTACAAACCAATCAATAAAACGCGGCAACCCGTCGCTCAATGGCGTGGTTGGCTTGTAACCGAGTAATTTCCTCGCTTTGGAAATGTCTGCACAAGTCAGAGGCATATCGCCGGGTTGCTCAGGCAACTGATTAATCTTTGCCCTTTTTCCAAGCGCCTTTTCGATCGCTACGATCAAATCCTTAAGTTGAATCGTCTCGCTCTCACCAACGTTGAAGATGTCGAAGAGCGGGCCGTCGTAATGGAGCGCAGCCAGTGTTCCCCCAATCACGTCATCAATGTAAGTGTAATCGCGGCGCGTGGTGCCGTCTCCAAATTGATCGATGGGTTGACCGGCGTAAATGCGCCGGGCGAATTGATGGATGGCTAGATCTGGCCGTTGCCGCGGACCGTACACAGTGAAGTAACGAAGCGCCACTACACGCAGGTTGTACAAATGCGAGTAGGTAGAGCAGAGAAATTCGCCTGCGACTTTCGTGGCGGCATACGGACTGAGTGTCTGAGTGAGATGTTCATCCTCAGAAAACGGAATCGTCTTTGAAGCTCCATACACGGATGAGCTGGATGCAAAGACGAATCGCTCCACACCGGTTACACGCGCGGCCTCGAGCAGGTGTAATGTCCCAGTGACATTTGTATCGTAATAGAGTCGCGGATGTTGAATCGAAGGTCGAACGCCTGCGCGCGCAGCCAGATGCGCGATCGCGTCGACTTTCTCGTGGTGAAACAAATTGCGCACCGATTCGCTGTCGCGAAGATCGACGTGGCAAACGGTTATGTCTTTGGCGAAACCCGCAATGTTGGCGTGCTTGATCTGCGGATCATAAAAATCGTTGAAGTCATCGAGGATGACAACTTCATGGCCGCCCGTCAGCAGTTTCTCGACAAGGTGCGATCCAATAAAACCCGCGCCGCCTGTCACCAGAACTCGCATGTGGCTAAATTATCCACGGATGGACACAGATGGACACAGATTTCGCGGCGACGGCTGTAGGGCGTTTCTGTGAAACGCCGGCGTCTGATACAGACGCCTTACAATTCAGAAGTTGCGCCAGTGCGAAAGCAAATAAAACCAGTTTAAGGCGAGTGCCGCGACGACGACTCCCCGCGCGTACTTCTTTTCCGCCTGTCGAAACGCAGTTCGCAGACGAGGCCCGCGCATTGCGAGCGTCGCAAACGCGTAAAGATCATACGCAATCACACCGCACAAAAACGCGAATACAAGTGGGTTCCACTTCAACGCAGCGAAGAGGTGGCCGTGAAAAAATTGAATTCCACAGCGCGTCATTCCGCAGGTCACGCACGGCAAGCCCGTCAGCTGATGAAACATGCAGACGGGCCACGGCAAACCCAGCGTCAGCCAAAGGGCTGCGGCGCTTAGCGACAAGACCGAGACGCTTAGCCACATCAGCTCGTGATCGATTTCTCCGGCATTGAGCTGACAACCGCGAATTTGCATCCGGGGAAAACTTCGGAGCTAATGCTGCGATGCACTCCACGCTCCCAACGCACCGATCATGAACGCGATCAACAGCCCTCCGCCGCAGCAGACAACAAGTGGCAGGAACACTGCCAGAACGGCGAGCCCGATATCCGTCTCATGCGCGCGGGATAAGCCGATGCAATAAAGCACAATTTTCCAGATGCCCACGATAAGGCCGCCACAAAACGGAATGATAAGCAACGGATCGACGGAGCCGCCGGTAAAACAAACAACGCGAAAAGTTGTTTCAAATGATTGTCTGGCCCCGCCGACGATCATCAAACAAACATGAAAGATGGCCGCAGCGATGAAGGCGCCGATAGCCGCGAAGACCGGCGCCAAAATGATCATGAAAATGGATCCAATTCCCGCGCCAACCAAGCGCGCCACACCATGTCGGTCACCTAATGGCACCGCCGATGGCAAAAGGAGTGTGATCAGAAAATAAACGATAATTCCGAAACTACTGCCCACTACCACGTAGAGAAGCGGCTCCCCAAAACCCCCTTCGCGCTTCATTGCCGTGAACGCCGCGCCCGGTTTTCCCAAGACCATCAGCAATGTCTCTACAAATGCGTTAAAAAATCCTTTGGTCTGACGCTCATCCCAAGGCAGGCCGCTGCGCGGCGCCGCGGGTTCTGATATTGAGGTTGCGCCAGTCTGCGGAGGCGGTGGCGCAGGGGCAGCCGCTGCCAACTCTGGGAACTGCGAGAGCGGCTGCCAAGTCGCCATTCCTTCGCGCCACCCAATATCGCTC
>CATPBS010000221.1 GCA_955652715.1 uncultured Candidatus Udaeobacter sp. | reverse complement strand
GCGCGGGAGCAATTAAAAGGTTGCGCCTCGCGGGTGGCTGGACATTATTGTTTCCCTCTCAAAACTGCGGGTGTAGCTCAGTGGTAGAGCACCTCCTTGCCAAGGAGGACGTCGCGAGTTCGAGCCTCGTCACCCGCTCCAGCCTTCGCTTGAGCACAGCGCAAAGCGAAGGCTGGAGCGAGCGCGCCGGAGCCTAGCGAAGGCGGGCCGCCCTACACCACCAAGCTACGGCTGGCAGGCTAGCCTCCTGATGCATTACGTTTACTTGCTGAAGTCGAAGGCTCAGCCAAAACAACCATACGTAGGATCGACTCGCGATCTGCGACAACGGCTTAAAGACCACAATGAAGGACGTTCTACGCATACGGCCAAGTTTCGTCCCTGGATTCTCATTGCTTATTTTGCATTTGCGCAGGAACGGGCAGCGATCGCTTTCGAGAAGTATCTGAAGTCCGGTTCCGGGCGAGCGTTCATCAGACGGCACGTTCTCTAGCTAAACACAGCTGCGTTTGGAGTGTAGTGTAGAAGCGTGTGATGCGACAGCACAGCCACAAGATCAAGTTGCTCAAAATACGCCCGCGGCTATAAGTTCGGCACTATGAAAATGACATTCCTCCCGCTGCCATGCGCATTCGTTGCGGCTCTCCTCATTCATGCCGCACATGCGCGAGCCGCGAACGAGCCCAAGGATAAAACTCCATGGAAAATCACCGGTCAGCTCGAAGAAGCGTGCTCGTGTGATGCCGCATGTCCATGTTGGTTTAACTCCAAACCGACCAAAATGACCTGCGGCGGCGGGCAGGTGCTCTTTATCCAGAAAGGTAACTATGGAAAAGTGAAACTCGACGGCCTCGCCATCGCCTCGATAGGGCAAAGCCCAGAAGGCCAGACGATGATGGAGTCGTACGGAAACTGGAACTTTGCCTACAACTACATTGACCAGAAGGCAACACCGGAGCAGCGAAAAGCGCTCGAAGCGATCGCCGGGGCGATTCTAACGCCGGGCGTCTCAAAAAAAACCGAGACGCGCTACGTGCCGATCACCCGAAAGATTGACGGCAAAGAGCACCAGATCACCATTGGGCAATATGGAACCTTCCACGGCCACTTGATCGAAGGCGGCCTGGGCGGTTCGCCGAAAATTACGAATCCGCCGGGCGCCGATCCGCTTCATCACGAATACGCCCAGGGCCGCACATCAAAGATGACCTACACCGATGCGGACCAGAATTGGTCGTGGAGCAACTCGAATTACATGCTCGGCACGTTTAGTATCGACAACGTTCAATACGAAAAATTCGCGGCAGGTCTCGCTCAAAAGATGGGCAAAATGAAAAGCGAAACATCGCCCGAGAAGAAATAAGATCTTCCGTGCCGGCGCTCTCTGAGCGTCGTTTATTACGACTATTCGGCGGTCCGAAACCGCCGCTACCGGGACTCCGAAGGCTTTCGCGGGTCGCAAACTTGTCGCCTGCGCTTTGGGAGAACAAATTTTGCGGCGCCCATATACCGCCGCTAAAGTAGTAGAAATGCAAACTGAAGAGCTTGCCTACGCCATCGTCACGCCGCACTCGATGCGCAAATCGCGGACCGGCGGTATCGTTGGCCGGTTGATTTCTCGCACGGGACTCGATCTCGTTGGCGGACGCATGTTTGCGCCCAGCGCAGAATTGGCAAAGCGCTACGCAGACACGATCGTGACCGAAACCGATCCGCGTCATCGCGCGACGCAAGAGGTGATTCGTGAGTACGTCCTGAAAAATTTCACCGGCGAAGAAAACGGGCAGTATGCCCGCATGTTATTCCTCATCTTTCGCGGACCGGACGCGGTGGAAAAGATTCATCGCACGGTGGGCCACATCGTGCACGAACGCACGAGCGGCGAAACGATTCGCGATACCTACGGCGATTACATCACGGATGATTCAGGCAAGGTAACTTATTTCGAACCCGGTGTGCTGGCAGCTTTCGATCCAAAAGCAGTCGAACGCGATTTAAAACTCTGGGCGGAATTTTCTGATTCCGATGGCGGCATCCTGGATCGCGCCGTCCCTTATCCCGCCAACGCGCAAGTCGAAAAGACACTCGTCCTGATTAAGCCCGACAATTTCAGGTTTCCAAATCTACGACCGGGCGGGGTGATTGAAGTATTTTCGCGCTCGGGACTCACGATTATTGGATTCAAAGTTCATCGGATGAGCGTTGCGCAAGCGGAACAGTTCTACGGGCCTGTGCTGCCAGTCCTTGAGAACAAACTCGGTCCAAAAAGCGGCCGCGAAAACTGGGAAACCATTGTCGAATTTATGGCTGGCCAAAAGCCGAGCGAATGTCCGCCGGAGGAACGCGACGCTCATGGGACGGAAAAATCGATCGCGATCGTTTATCAGGGCGTCGACGCGGTGCGCAAGATTCGCGACGTGCTTGGCCCAACTGATCCGGCCAAAGCCCCACCCGGATCAATTCGTCGAGAATTCGGCCAGACGATTATGATCAACGCGGCGCATGCGTCAGATTCGCTCGAGAACGCGAAACGCGAAATGGCGATCATTCAAATTGATGAGAATAATTTCAAACCTCTGATTGAAAAGTTCTATCGCCACCAATAGTTTGCGCTCCCATTTTGAATAAGCTTACCGCCATGGAAATTTCTGAACGCGCCGCTCAACTGACTCCTTCGCTCACACTCTCGATCGATAGCAAGGCCAAAGCCATGAAGACTGAAGGCATTGATGTGTGCGGCTTCGGCGCGGGCGAACCGGATTTCGATACGCCTGAACATATAAAAAGGGCCGCCATCGACGCATTGGAGGCCGGCTTTACGAAATACACGCCCAGCGCTGGCATCCCTGAGCTGCGTCAGGCCATTTCGGAAAAATTGGCGGCTGATAGCGGGTTAAGTTATCGCGCCGCCCAGGTCATCGTAAGCAACGGCGCAAAGCATTCGTGCTACAACGCGATCCTCGCAATATGCCAGCCCGGCGATGAAGTCATAATCCCGGCGCCATACTGGGTCAGTTACCCGGACATGGTCAGGTTGGTCGGCGCAGAACCTGTGATTGTGCCCACCAGCGAGCGCAACTCCAGGAAAATGCGAGCCGAAGACTTTGAAAATGCAATGACCCCGCGCACCAAAATGTTGATCATGAACAGTCCGGGCAACCCGACTGGCTCTGTTTATACACGTGAAGAACTGCAGGCAATCGTTGATGTCGCCGCCGAGGAAGACATCTACATTTTGTCCGACGAGATTTACGAGAAACTCGTTTATGACGACGCCAAACATGTGAGCATCGGATCCCTGTCGAAAGAGGCGTACGACCTCACAATCACGATTAACGGCTTCAGCAAATCCTACGCCATGACAGGTTGGCGGCTCGGTTATCTCGCGGCACCGGAAGCGGTGGCCAAAGCGGTCGATTCGATCCAGAGCCACACCACCTCCCATCCGTCTTCCTTTTCGCAATATGGCGGACTTGCTGCGTTAAGAGGTGATCAACAACCGCTTGCCGATATGCGCGAGGAATTTGATATGCGGCGCAATTATATGTTTGAGCGCATCTCGAAGATTTCGAACGTGACCGCGGTCAAACCTCAGGGGGCATTTTACGTGCTGGTGAACATCAGCCAACTGGGGCTGACTTCTCAAAACTTCGCCGACCGTTTGCTGAGCAAAGCGAATGTCGCAGTTGTTCCTGGAGCCGCCTTCGGAGACGATCGCACGATCCGGCTCAGCTACGCCACCAGCATCGATGTAATCAAAAAAGGGCTGGATCGCTTCCAGGACTTTTGCAGGACGCTGTGACCCTACCGGATTGCGGATAGCGAAACGGGATAGAATCCGTCGACTCAGTTGTTTTTTTGCTTTCCGGTTTCCGGTTTCCGGTTTCCGATTCGGGTGTGGGTTCCCTCGCGCTCATTCTCCACGCGCATCTTCCGTTCGTTCGCCATCCGGAGCATGAGCATTTCCTCGAAGAAGACTGGTTCTTCGAGGCAGTCACGGAGAGTTACATTCCGCTGTTGCGCATGATGCAGCGGTTAGTGGACGACTCTATCCCATTCAAACTCACGATGTCTCTCACGCCAACGCTGTGCGCGATGCTTCAGGACCATCTTTTGCGCGAGCGTTACGTGCGGCATCTCGATTTTTTGATCGACCTTACTGCCCGCGAACAGAAGCGGAACCGCAATCACCCAGAGCTTCGGGAGCTCGCTGATTTTTACTTCGAGTTGTTCTCGGAGAACCGCCGTCTCTTTGTCAATGAATGGAAATGCGATCTGCTCTCTGTCTTTCGCGAACTTCGAGACACGGGGGCACTCGAAATCATCGCCAGCGCCGCGACGCACGGCTTGCTCCCCATTCTTCAACAGCAAGCGCCTCAAGCAGCGCGTGCGCAGATTTTGATCGGCCGCGATGTGTATGTCGATCTTTTAGGCGCGGAGCCAACCGGTTTCTGGTTGCCAGAATGCGCTTACGCGCCCGGCTTGGAAGCAGTTTTACAGGAAGCAAATATTCGTTGGTTCGTTTTGGACGCACACGGCTTGTTGTTTGGAAAACCGCGCCCGTGCCGCTCGATTTATGCGCCGTGTTATACGCCAGCGGGGCCAGCGGCGTTTGCGCGCGACCGCGACTCAAGCCGGCAAGTCTGGAGCGCACACGAAGGCTATCCGGGCGATCCGGCCTACCGCGATTTCTACCGCGACGTCGGGTTCGATCTTCCCATGGAGCATCTCAGCCCGATCGCGCGCGGAACCAGAAAATTTTCCGGCGTCAAATACCACCGGATCACCGGACGTGGTAACGAGAAAAAGTTGTATGATCGCACGGCGGCGGAAAATGCGGCGCACAAACATGCGGATCACTTTCTGCAACAGCTCCGACAGCAACTTCGGGACATCAGCCGTTTGGGTTTCGACCCGATTGTTGTGGCTCCATTTGATGCAGAATTATTTGGGCACTGGTGGTTCGAAGGACCGCGTTTCCTTGAGCAATTTATTCGGCAAGCGGCAAACCAACGCGATTTTCGGCTCACCACACCGAGTGAATATCTGGCGGCGCATCCCACACAGCAAATTATTGAGCCCGCACCTTCCAGTTGGGGCGAGAACGGTCATCTTGCCGTCTGGCTCGATCCGAGTAACGCCTGGATTTATCCGCATCTGCACAGAGCGGCACAAAAGATGACTGAATTGGCTCAGCATGCTTCTACTTTTGTAGGGCAACCGCTCCGGTTGCCAAACGAGACATCGGCAGGCGTAGCGCCCGCCCTACAATTCGCGGATCGCGTTTTAAAGCAACTCGCCCGCGAACTTTTGCTGGCGCAGTCTAGTGATTGGGCATTTTTGATGAAAACCGGGACCGCGCGGGAGTACGCCACAAAACGCACGATCGATCATCTTGCTCGGTTTAACCGTTTACACGATGAGTTTGTCGCAAACGATCTCGATGAAAAATTTCTGCGCGACTGCGAACGGCAGGATAACCTTTTTCCGAACGTGAACTGGCGCTATTATGCTTAGCTTTTGTCATTCCGAGCGAAGTCGAGGCATCTCTCGACATTCTTGAGAAAAGTAAGAGATGTCTCGACTTCGCTCGACATGACAACAAGGGTTACTTTCGCGTTTCTGATAGCCATTTGGGCGTCCGTCGCCGCCGCGCAGGAATCGCCCACCCCAAGTTCCTCAGCCATACCGGAGGAATCTCCTTCGATCTCGCCGGAAGAATCTGTCACGTCTCCGCCCGCTCCAGAACAAACGGCTTCAGCCTCACCCGCCCGAGCCGTGCGCATCAGCTTCGTTCCGCCGCCATCGGAAGGAACGATCAGCCTCGGCATTTACGATCGGAACGGCAGACTGGTGCGCGTTCTGCATCAGGAAGCGAACCTCGACGAATTCGCGATCGGCGCGGACTCTCTGGTAACCCAATGGGATGGAAAGAACGATGAGGACCAAGACCTACCCCCTGGAAAATATCACGCACGCGGCTATCTCGTCGGTCCGCTAAAGATACAAGATCTAGGCCAAAGTTCGGGGTCGGCGATAGAGAATAACG
>CATPBS010000220.1 GCA_955652715.1 uncultured Candidatus Udaeobacter sp. | reverse complement strand
ATGGAACGTCGTGCCAGAGCAGGGGCACAGCGTTGTCACTTTCTGCACGTGGGAGCGTGAACGGTTGCTGGCAAAAGTCGCCGGATCATTCTCGGTTGTGCCATTGAACATTTTGAGCGCGGACGTTTTTCCACGCGGTGACAACGTGGTGCTTGGCATTTTTCGTGTGTGCGATACGAAAGCTCGGCCTGTCACTAACCCGCGCGATTTAGAGCTGGTGGAGCAAACTTTACGACGGGCTTTGGAAGACGAGACCTTCGATTTGCTCCCATTAATCGAAAACGCGAAGCGCCAAAGCCGTCGTCTCGCGCCTGCAATTGAATTTCCGACGCGTATTGCCATCGATAACAAAACGCATCCGACTTACACGCTTATTGAAATTCAGGCCCCGGACCGGATCGGATTGCTGTATGACGTGCTGAGCTGTCTTGATCGCGAAAGTGTTTTGATCCCGCTTTCTCGTATTAATACCCAGGCTGGCGCTGCTATTGATACGCTGTATGTGGTGGACGGTTCCACGAATGCCAAGATCACAGACTCCAACCGGATCCGGATAATTCAGCAGCATCTAAAGAGCGCGATTCTAAGTGGAGGCACTGCGAAATCGCAGTAATTGAAACGCGGGCTGCTATTGTCTTGCTGCGCACTGTTTTGATCTTATGAACGCTCTGATTCTCGCTGCCGGATACGCAACGCGCCTTTATCCCTTGACGCTGGACAAAGCGAAACCTCTGCTCGTCGTTGGGGGCAAACCAATCATCGAATGGGTGGTGGACAACCTTGCGGGTGTTTCTGACCTGGAAACGATTTACGTGGTCACAAACGACAAATTCGCGGCTGCTTTCCAAGAATGGAGCGAGCGCTATCAGCATCGGCATCCGGAATTCAAATTCAAAATCGTCAGGGACGGCTCGACAAGCGATGAAGATAAGCTGGGTGCGATCGGAGACATCGATTTTGTTGTGACGCGCGAGAACTTGACCCAAAACAGCCTCTTAATCGTTGCCGGCGACAACTTGTTTACGGAATCTATGGCGAACTTCGTTGCCTGCGCCCAGGCAACCGACGCAACAGTGGCCGTCTATGATGTCGGCGACACTGAAGCAATCAAAAAGTACGGCAACGTTACTGTTGGTGCTGAGGGAATCATCACCCGTTTTGAGGAAAAACCGGAGAAACCTCAGGGAACACTCGCTGCCATCGCTCTTTACTATTATTCGCCTGCGGTTTTATCTCTTTTGAGGATGTATCTCGCCGCAGGAAACAATCCGGACCAGCCAGGCCGTTTTGTGCAATGGCTCTACACGCGCAAACCGGTACACACGTTTCAGATCAAAGGGAAATGGCTTGATATTGGAAGCAAAGAAACACTGGAAAATGCAGACAAGATTCTCGGAACTCTCAAATCTTAGGTTATTCCATGAAGACAGCGTTATAAGAATTCCGCCTGTCGCGCCGTAGCCTTGGCGAAGGCGAATCATTTCAATCGTCCTTCATCAAACTCGATCAGATCGAAATAAGTGCGTATGTCTTTGCGCCCTTCGCCGCCCACTTCCTTGAGAAAATGGATGAAACGCGCCTTTTTGGCAGCGGTATCAGGATGCCGCGAAATCATAGCCTCGTTCCATTGTTCAATCGCCTCGGGCGAATGTTGCGCTGCGTTTGTCCGCACCCAATCTAGAATTGCCTCGTCATCGTCGAACGTATTGGCGATCTCTTCGAACGCATCACCATCGAGTTTGAGAAACGCGAGCAAATGTTTATCGAAGCCAACGGTCTTGTAGTTGTAGCCGTCAAGCAATCCTTTCCGGTGCAGCCGGGCTTTATCGATCAAACGCGGCAGATGCACGTAGCCGCCCAGTTTCTCGTAAGGACTGCGTGGATGCAGTCTTTGCATCGAGATGATCGTCGTTAAGTCGCCTGCAGAGGCTGCGGTGCCGTCTCCGGAAAAGTGGACTCCGGAACAGTTGCAGCGGCTGGCTCTTTTTCCTGCAACAATTCCCCTTGTGTAAGGCCGACCTGCCCAATCACAAGCTGGCCGGAGAACATCCCGCCTTTTTCCACGGTAATGGCCCTCGCCGTAACATCGCCTTCCAGCGAACCCTTTTTGTGAACCGTCACCATTGTTTGCGCAATAATCTCCCCCGACATCTTGCCTCTAATTTCGATACTCCCCGCACGGAGGCTCCGGAAACAGTGAATGTCGGCCTTGCGATCAACTATTATGTGGCGAGCGCTGATACGGCCGGGCATTTTGCCTGAGTAGTTGATGGTCGCGGTGTCGTCGCAATGCAGATTCCCTCGCAGCCTGCCTTCTATCAAGGCGCATTGGCAAACGACGCTGCTACTGGCGAGATCCCCCCTGCCTGTCAGATGCACATCGCCGCGCGTTCGAATACTTCTGCTGAAAGCACTGGTGATTTTGTAATCGCGCAAATCAATATGCGCGCTGCACGCCGGGCAAATTGTCGAAGTCGCCGCGCCACAGACCTGTTGTTTTCGCTTGCATTCGAAACACTCGATAACAGAGCTGCGTTGTCGCTTCCAAAAATCCTCGAATCTTCCAAGAATCGAGGAACTCTCTGACGCAGGCGTCTCTTCTCTCGTCCGGAGCTTCAGGCCAGGTTTCGGCGTGAACGGAGAGAACGAGCGGCCGCACTGGCGACAGATCGAGCTCTTGGCAGCGGCATACTCCATCTGCTTGAAGCCACAGTGCGGGCATTCCGCACCGACTTTTACAGGCAACGGATTGGCCACTGGTCGCTAAGCCACGATCCTTTCTTTAGACGCGCCCTCCGAAGGCTGCTTTGATGGGCTCACTGGGCCGCACAACTTCAGGACGAGCTGGGACTCCTTTTGCGGGAACCGTTCCGGTAGTGACTTCCGACTTACCAATGAAAGTAGCCCCCTCTTCGATGATGAGGCGCGCTGCTTTCAGATCTCCCTGCAACACGCATTTGGATTTTAGCTCACAGCGCTCGCCCACGGTGATGTTGCCGTGCACTTTGCCATAGACGGTGATCGATTTCGTTTTTATCTCGCCCCGAATCTCAGCGTTTTCACCGACAGTCAAAACGCCGTCAGAGTTAATATCCCCTTCGACTTTCCCGTCGATGAGCAGTTCTTTTTGGAACTTGATCGAGCCTTTGATTTCGACATCGCTCGACAGGATGTCTTTGCCACCATGATCTGCCATAGGTTTTGGAGTTGGATTATCGATTATTGTTGGTGTTTCTGGTTGTTCGCGACTCGCAGGATGATTGTTGTCATCTATATCCGGATACCGCGGTTCCTCTTTAACTGGCGGCACCAGCTTTTGCGGGACGAATCTTCTGAGCATCTGGTAGATTGTGACACTCGCCGATGCCTGTCAACGAATTCTCGTTCGTGACTGCAAAGTTCTTCTCTTTCTATCGCTGAACAGCCACGCGGTAAAGTTTGCACGCCGGGTTTTGCGTCGAAAAAACCAGAAAACGAGGCGCCTGGCCGGGTGTTCTGTCCAACACGCGACACAGCGGGTGCGGAGGCAATGCGTGGTTCAGGACGCCTGCCGAATTTTGCCCCACGCGTTCGGAATCGTACGAAAAAACCCATGTCACCCGGTGGTTCTGCAAAATTTCGCGCGCTTTTTCCAAATCCTCGGAAAGGAAAAATCGCGCGGTGTCTTCGATTCCGCCTAGACTTTCGTGCGAACTTCCGGCCACTCCAGGCTGCCCTGACCAATAGGCGATCGACGGCGAAAGCCACCACGGCGCAAGAAACGGGCGCGTGTCTGACGATTGCAAATTGAGGGAGAGGTCGCGTATTTGCACCGATTCGTTGCGCTGTTCCACACGACTGGCTAATCGCGTTTCATTCGGCCAAAGCCTTTCATCCCAATCGCGCAAAATCGGAAGGATAGATAACACAAATGCGATCCAAACTGCCGCGCGTGATTTGATTGGCGCTAGAAAGACCGGAAGCGCAAGAGCAAGGACCAATACAAAAAAATATGCCCACCGTGCCTGCCAAATGGTGAGGAGGTAAGTCGCTGCAAGAAGCGCAGGCATAAACCACGGCATCGCCAGCTGACTCGGTCTGCTTTTCCTGCTCATGCTCATCCAAATCAAAAACGGCGTGAGAAGAAGAAAATAGCCGCTCCAGCGCAACCAGATTGGATTCGTCGGCGAGACGTGAGCCAATTCGCCAATCGTGCGTGCCCAGTTTTGGAAAATCGCGTCCGAATACATTGTCGATAATGATGGGATGCGCCGCTCAATAAACAGTGCAATCGCAATGACGAGAATAAAACAAAGCCAGCCAGCACGGCGAGATTTCGCGAAGAGCGCGTTTCGGTTTTCGAGTGCGCTCACAACTATCACGAGTACGAAGAGAACGAGTGGTTCATAAGCAGAATTCCAAATTGCCAATGCCCACGCGACTCCGCTTACGATGCCCCATCGATTAGAATCCGCACCAGGAGCGCTAGCGGCTGCTGTTGCATGGCGCCACTCCGCGCAAATCGCGATCGTCACGAGCAGCATCGCTAACGATTGATGATCGGGCCTGCCAAGCTCCGTCCCGTGAACGAGAATTGGACTAATCGCGTACAAGATTAGCATGACCCAGCGATACCGAAGCTCCATTTGCCGCGACCACCACCAGAGAAACCAACCTCCGACGCGCGCAAACAATGGCGAAACAAGTGCCCCGGCAAGATCGATCGCGTGCACTGTGAATGGATTCAGCAAGATCGACAATGCGAGAATGAGATAATCGAGCGACGCAGTCGTGTGTGGAGTTGTACCCTGCGGAAAATTCTCAAACTCATGATGCCGCACGACGAGTCCCGGTTTTGCGTGGCACATCTGCACGCGTGTCATCCGCGCATAACAATCCGCATCAACGAAGTAAATGTTTCCGGCGACGAAAACCTCCTGATAATTCGCGCAGCGTGTCGTCAGGATCAGCGTACTCAGAATTATGATTTCAATGATCGTCAAACAGATGCGAGCGACTCGTTGCACAACGCCGATGATCGCAAATCGCAAATCGCAAATCGAAAATGAAATTTGGGCCCGCCAGGATTCGAACCTGGGACCAAGGGATTATGAGTCCCCTGCTCTAACCGCTGAGCTACAGGCCCATTTTCATAGGT
>CATPBS010000219.1 GCA_955652715.1 uncultured Candidatus Udaeobacter sp. | reverse complement strand
GCCTGAAGCTGCGTGCTTGCCTCGTCTAACTGAACGTCAAGTTCGGCAGCTCTCGCCATCAAATAATCATTTCTTTTCTGAGCCTCGGACAACTGCTGTTGGAGTTCTGCTACTTGCTGATTCATCTCGGCAAATTTCTCCGCGTTTATCGGGTCGCTCTCGCTAAAGGTTCGGCCCTTTTCTTCCGCATTTGCCAATTTGTGTTGTAAATCATCCTTCTGAGCCAGGAGCAACTGGAAACCCTGTTCAGCCTCCTTCGCGACTTTCAACTGGGCGACCGCTTCATCGCGCTGGTGCTCAACCGCGGTGATTTGCTTATTTGCGCCGGCAAATTTCGCCTGAGCATCGTCCCTTTGCTTTTCCACTGTCAGACGCGCTTCATTGGCCGCGGCAACGGCGTCTTTCAAATCGGCAACCTCCGCCCGCAACTGCTGCTGCTCCCTCGCGCTATTCTCCTGCGATGCTTGGGACGCTTTTAACGATTCCTGGGCCTGCGCGAGTTGATCGCGTGTCTGGTGTTCTGATTTGCTCGCCTTGTCGAGGTCGTTTTCTGCTTTTGCAAGTTTGGAAGTTGTTTTCCTGAGACGGGTGTTGATGTTTTCATTTTCTGTTCTTGCGGTTTCGAATTCAGTGTGCGCTTTTCCGAGTGCCGCTTGCAGTTGATCGACTTTGTTGCGCAATTTTTTTGTTGCGTCTCTGATCGCAGCATCGCGCGACACCTGGGCGATGTTTTCGTCCCCTTGCGGGGCCACAACTTCGGGCCCAGGCTCGGACCAGGTCTCACTCTCTGGCAGTGCCGGCACAACCTCGGGCAAAGGCTTTGAGCTGGCGCTTAGCTCATCCTGCCTGGTCATCCTCTGCTGAATTCTCAAGATTCCTTCGCTGATCTTTCGGCCGCGATATTCTACGATCTCCGGCTGCCAATCGGCATGCGATCTGCGCAATGTCTCGATCAGACTTCCAGCAAATCGATATTTTGCCAGGGCAGTCTTGAATCGGTTTTCGTGCTCTAGCTTTTCACCCTGTTGCGCGGAGAGATAGGCTTTCAGGAAAACTTCGCTCGGATCATCCTGCTGCCCCACGACGCCCGTAGTCCGGAGGAAAAAAAAGAGTGTGAGCAAAGCCACGCAAGTTCGCTTCATCCGATGGCGAGGCGCCATGATAAGCCGGCTGCGGGCAGATCTCTGTTCCACCGGCGGCCAGAATTAGTGGAGACGCGGAGGAAAGTCGAGTCCTTTGTTTGCAAAAAGAGATTCGAATTTTAAAATCCTGTTTCGCGCCAATGATGGTGGCCGTAGCTCAATGGTAGAGCCCCAGATTGTGGTTCTGGTTGTTGCGGGTTCGAGTCCCGTCGGCCACCCTTTTTGCCAGAGCGTGAATAGTGATTGGTGAATAGTAAATAGGTACTTGCCCCACGATTCACGAATCATTAATCACCATTCACGTTCCAGCAGTGCCTGTAGCTCAACCGGATAGAGCTTCTGACTTCGGATCAGAAGGTTGGGGGTTCGAATCCCTCCAGGCACGAATTTGAGCTCGGTTGCGTTTAATCAGTTGCGTGCCTGAGCCTTCGTTGCCTCGGCAGGCGAGAACAATTATTCATCTCCCAAAGCAAATGACGGCAAAACGAGACGAACAGTTCATGCGCGCGGCGCTACACGAGGCGAAAAAAGCGCTCGGCCAGACAAGCCCGAATCCGGCTGTTGGAGCGGTTCTGGTCATAAACAACCGGATAGTAGCGAAAGGGCACCATCGGGAAGCGGGCCGCGATCACGCTGAGATCGAGTGCCTTCGCGATTTCGGTGCGCCGGTGCCTGCGCGGGCCACGATGTACGTTACTCTGGAGCCGTGTTCGACCGCGGGGCGTACTGGTCCTTGCACAAATGCAATACTCAGCGCTGGTGTTAGAAACGTAGTTGTCGGCACGGCTGACGTAAATCCGCGGCACTCCGGCAAAGGCATCATGCAATTGCGAAATGCGGGTGTCACAGTGCGGGAAGGCATCTTGGCCGATGAGTGTGCGCGACTTAACGAGGGTTTCAACAAGTGGATCAGCAGTGGGCGCCCTTTCGTCATCGCAAAGTGCGGGATGTCCCTTGATGGTCGATTGACGCGGGCTGCCGTTGAGTCTCGCTGGATCACCGGACGTTCCGCCCGGCGCCATGCACGTGAGCTTCGCACGCGCGTAGACGCGGTGCTCGTTGGAGCGGAAACCGTACGCGTGGACAATCCGCGGCTAACCGTTCGGAGCACGCGCTGGGCGCGACAACCCTGGCGCATTGTGCTGACCCGTTCAGGCAAGCTTCCACGCCACGCTCATTTATTTTCGGACCAAGCGGCTGCGCGAACACTAATTTATAAGCGAAAGACCCTGTCGACCGTGCTGAAAGATCTTGGCAAACGAGCTATCACGAGCGTGCTGATTGAAGGCGGCGGCGAAGTGCTCGGCCAGGCGCTAGATGCGCGTCTCATTGATAAAGTGCAGCTCTATCTCGGTCCGGTGTTGAGCGGAGGACCAGTGATCGCATTCCCAGGCCGGGGAGCCGTAAACGCGGCGAATGCGCTGCGGCTTTCCCGCGTGTCATATCAACGAATCGGACAAAGTGTTTGCATCTCCGGGTATCCCGAGGCTGCTTGATCCTAATAAACTGAAAAACTTTCTCTTCTGCCGCCTGTTTAATTACTGGGAGGTAAAAACGATGAAGAAACTTCTGTTAATTGCACTGGTGGCGGGGGGCTTGACCTTCATTGGGGCGCCACGTTCTGATGCTCAAGTTTACTTCAGCATCGGGTTCGGACCGGGCTACTACGGATATTATCCTTATGGGTACTACTACCGGCCGTACTATGGCTACTCTTACTACCGGCCTTACTATGGGTATGGCGGGCACCGATATTACCGCCACCATCGTCACCATCACTGGTACTAAGCTGACAGAATAGCTAAAGCGACTCGGCTGGCTCGGGAGCAATTCCGAGCCAGCAGCGTTTTAGAAGCAAACGTTCCGCGGAGAATGCAGAAAGAGAAAAATGCCGACTCTACTTTTTTGAGTTAGGCGACACCGCCGGTTTGGTGGCGGGATTTCTGGCCGGCTGATCAATTTGAAACTCTTTTTTCAGCTGTTGAATGAGCGCCGGCAGTTGCTGCTGGCGTTCCGTTTCGATTTGCTGCCGGAGCCCTTGTTCCACTTTTCGACGCTCCTGAATGTAGCGGGATTCAAATTGAGCGCGTTCCTGCGGATTTAGGCGCAGACCGGAATCGCGAAGTGCGGCTTCAGTCTCCCGCTTGATCATGTCACGGCGCAGATTCTCTCGTTGGCGCATGACGTTCCGCTCTTCCGGACTCATCCGCATCCAACGCTCGGCGTTGCGCCGGAAATTTTGCCGAGCCTCCGGAGGCATTGAAAGCCACCGCTCACGTATGCTCTGGCCTGCCGGTGGCCCATGAGGCGGCCCCACCATCGGCCGGCCAACGGGTCGATGTGGTTGCGGTTGGGCTTGCGCCGCAGCGCACAACAAAGCGAAAGCCGACGCAGCGACGATTAGTTTACAACGTTGGCTTATCTTCCCACACGCTATTTTCATCCCAAGCGATCAATTCGTCCAGGTCAGCCACGACGTCATAATCTTGTGGATCGACTTTAGCCACCACGTCTAAATCGATTGTGGACGCTTTCTGCGAGATTGGGTGATGCGTGGCGATAGCCATGCCGACCACGATGATTGCTACAGCGGATGCTGCGACAAGCCTTCCCAGGCTAAACCAGTTTCGCGCCCGCTCGAAACGAGTCGCTTCCTGGCGGATCTTTCTTAATACGTTCCGGGCGAAAAAGGGCGAAACCGTGGGCCCGGGAATATGGCCCAGAATGTCCCACAACTGTTTGTCATCCTCAGGGTCCATAGTGTCCAATCAATTGAACTGTCTGCAGCGCCGGAAGTTGCGCTCGAATGGACACTGAGAATCCACATTCACATTCCCGGGGCCTCAAGGAAACCCTCGAGTTGCCGAATACGAGTTGGATGCCGCATTTTGCGCAAGGCCTTTGCTTCGATCTGACGAATGCGCTCGCGGGTAACTTGGAACTGGCGGCCTACTTCCTCCAACGTTCGGCTGTACCCATCGATCAGTCCAAATCGTTGCTCGAGCACTTGCCGTTCCCGATCGGTGAGCGTCTCCAGAACGTCCTTGATTTTTTCCTTGAGCAAAACAATGGCAGTCATGTCGCTCGGGTTTTCAGCGCCTCTGTCCTCGATAAAGTCACCGAAATTAGTTTCTTCGCTCTCGCCCACCGGGGACTGGAGCGAGATTGGTTGCTGCGCCATCTTCAAGACCGCCCGAACACGATCCACTGGCAGGAGCACTTCTTCGGCCACCTCGTCGGGCGTAGGTTCTCGCCCGTATTCCTGCACCAGCTGTTTTTGCACACGCATGAGCTTGTTGATCGTCTCAATCATGTGCACGGGAATTCGAATCGTACGCGCCTGGTCGGCGATGGAGCGCGTGATAGCCTGGCGAATCCACCACGTCGCATAAGTGGAAAACTTGTATCCCCGCCGGTATTCGAATTTCTCAACCGCCTTCATCAATCCCATATTTCCTTCCTGGATCAGATCGAGAAAAGAAAGGCCGCGATTGGTGTATTTTTTTGCGATGGAAATAACGAGACGGAGATTGGCCTCCACCATTTCGGTTTTGGCCTTGAACGCCTGGCGCAGCCAAACTTTCAGCGTCCGATACTCTTCGGCATAGTCAGAAAGCGAAAACCACAGGCTCTTTTCCAACTCGCGGATTTTGTTCTGAAGCTGCAGTCGCCTTTTTTGACTCCGAGGATTTTTTGCCATCTCGGTTCGCAGGTAAAGAGAGGTGTGGTGCGCGTCGTCTGCCAGGTGCACAAACTCCTCGGTGACTCTCTGCTTGAGGTAAAAGTGCGGATAAACTCTCTGCAGCGAAGCCATCTTTCTTTGCAACGTCCTCACTTTGTGGGATCGTTTTTTTGAGGAGTTGCGCGCAAGCTCGCAGTATTGCTGGGTGATCGACACGCTTAATTGCTCCACCTGTTTGCATAGACGCGGGAGGTTCTTCATGTGTCGTTCGCGGCTCTCGATTTTCTTGTCGAGAATAACGCGATCGAATCGTTCCCGCCCCTCGAGGAGCTTGCGGGCGAGATCCAGATGGGCGCGCGCGACAAAACCAAAGCGACTGATGTGCTTCTGAACCGTCGCTTCGGCGTCTTCAATTCGTTTGGATATTTCAACTTCCTGTTCCCGCGTTAGAAGTGGAACCTGACCCATCTGCTTGAGATACATCCGCACCGGGTCGTCGAGAATATCAACCTTGGCTTCCGGTCTCTCATCTTCCTCGTCGTCCTCGTCTGCGTCTTTCTTCCCGTCCTTGTAACGATCCACTTCGGACGCTTCGATAATGTCTATCTCCAGGCGGCGCAGCCGCGTCAGGATCAGATCCAGTTCATCGGCGTCGGTAACTCCCTCAGGCAACGCCTCGTTTAGATCGTCAAATGTGAGGTAGCCTTGTTCTTTCGCCAGTTTGATCAGCTCGCGAATTCGATTCTGGACTTCAATAGCCGAATACAAACCAGAGCCCGACGCGGCCCGTGCCTGCTCAGGCAGCGGTCCATTATCAGATCGCGTCGAACCGGACGTGACACGTGCGATTTTGAGCGCAGCGATTCTTGGTTGTCTCTTCAGATTCGCTGCCACAGCGATAGGTCTTCTTACCCCGCGCTTACGCTGGGCTCGGTTAAGCCGTTGCGCCGACGACTGTCGGCTGCCTTCCCTTCGTTTCGAATGCCTGGCCAAGATTGTGCGGTTACGGATTTTGACTAAGACCTTCGATCCGCGCGGCAATAGATCGACAACTAATTGTCGGCCGCGCCGGCGGGCTGCGAAAGCTCGTGGAGCTGTTCCTGCAGGTCAAGGATTTGTTTTTGCAAATTTATGATGTCCCCGGTACTCAGCTCCGGAAGTCTTATTCGGTCCTTTGCCACGTCGAGCTGACGCCGCAACGCCGATTGCCGAAGCCGCAGCCACGGAACAGCGACAGCGTTCGGGGGCGTCTTGAGATGAAGCCAACCCGAAATGATGTTCTCTTCTTCCGGTTCAAGGCTAGCCAAGAACGCGTTGAGAGAAGCCGCATCGTTTGGTCGTACTTCGCTTTCCAGAATTCGCTGGAGAAAGTAAGTACTCGGCAACTGCGATAGCACTTCCCGCCAGTTCTCGGCGCGAAGAAACTCATGAGCTTCCTCGCTGCGCAATGCGAGTATGCAGAGAAGCGCGATATCATTTGGCGCCACGAGTTGTTGGCGCCGCTCTGTTGTCGCTCCAGTTGTTGCTTTCCGTATTTGTCTCGGCACCAACGCTGCGAATTCTGAAACTTGAACGGCAAGCCGCGCACTTATTTTGCTGATGACATCTCCGCGCATCACCGGGTCATGCACATGTGAAACTGTCTCAGCCAACGTTCGCGCTACCTCCATCTTCGCGCTTAAGGAATTAAGATCGACAAGTGCAACTTGGCCCTCGATCCAGTAATCGAAAAAATCGCGCGCCCCTGCAATGCGGCTTTCAAAGGCCGCTTTGCCTTCGCGTCGGACGAGCGAGTCTGGATCTTCGCCGACCGGCATTTCGGCCACGCGCACAATCAAGTCGTTCTGGAGCAGCGCATCGAGCGAACGTTCGGCTGCCTTCTGGCCTGCTGCGTCGGCGTCAAAGCAAAGCACAACTTCGTTGACGAAGCGCTTCAAGATGCGCGCCTGGCCCTCCGTAAACGCCGTACCCTGCGGCGCCACCACATTCGTGATCCCGGATTCAAACAAAGTTATCAAATCGAGTTGCCCTTCGCAGACTACTGCACAATTTGCCTCGATCAGGGCGCGCTTGGTTTTGTCCAGCCCAAAAAGGACGCTGCCTTTTCGAAAAAGGGTCGTCTCGGGCGAATTCAAATATTTCGCTGCGCCCTCTTCATCTTGCAGAAGGCGTCCACTGAAAGCGATTACTTCACCCACATCGTTACAGATCGGGAATATGATTCGTCCGCGAAAACGATCATACGATCTTTGCAGTCTGACGTCTGAAGCGGGTTGCTCGGGCGGGCTTTCGCTCTCGCCCCTCATTTTGACGAGTCCGCTCGCGATCAGGTCGCGCACATCATAACCCTGCGCTCGCGCCCAACTGCCGAACGTGTCCCACTCGTTAGGCGCATAGCCGAGTTGCCAGCGTTTCGCGATTTCCGGAGTGATCCCACGCGATCGTAAGTATTTTCGCGCCACTTCGCCCACTTCCCTCTTGATCAGGGTTTCGTGGAACCATTGCGCAGCCTCAGCATGCAGCTTGAGCAAACGCTGCCGCAATTGGCGTTGCCGCTCTTCATCGCCGGCCCCGCCCCCGCCGGATTTCTCGACCACGGTGATCCCAGAGCGCGCGGCAAGTTTGCGCACGGCTGACGGAAAATCGGTGTGCTCGTAATCCATCACGAACCGGAAGACGCTCCCGCCCACGCCGCACCCGAAGCAATGGAACGTCTGCCGACTCGGACTCACCGTGAACGACGGGGTTTTCTCCTGATGAAAGGGGCAGAGCGCCTTGAAATTCGCTCCCGCGCGTTTCAGTGGAAAATACGAACCGATTACTTCGACGATATCGTTCGCGGCGGCGATTTGCTCGATTATCTCCGAAGGGATTGTTCCCATGCGCGCCTGTTTATTTTTGCCTCGTTTGACCTCGGAGGCGATGCCAAACTTACGTAGTGCGACTCAATCTCCAACTTGTGAGAACGAATTTGTTGCTCGCTATTCTGGTTTGCTCGTTAGCTGGCGCAGCGACAGCGGTTGGGCGCGAGGCGATTCGCAAGGGCGATGTGGTTGTCGTGCCGTTGCGAGGTGAAGTTGCGCCTTCGCTCCTAGCCTTTTTGCGGCGCGCGGTGAAAACAGCCGAGAGCAAAGAGGCTTCGGCAATCATTTTCGAGATGAACACGTACGGCGGCCGGCTCGATGCGGCGGCCGATATCGTGAGTGCCCTCAATCAAACAAAGATTCCCACGTACACGTTCATCAACACAAACGCCGGCTCGGCCGGTGCGATTATCGCCATCGCCACGCAACATATTTTTATGGCGCCAGTGAGCGCGATTGGCGCAGCCGCGCCAATTCTCCCGACGGGCGAAGACCTTCCCACTACGGCGAAGGAGAAGACGATTTCGTATTGGTCTGCGCTCATCCGTGGCTCGGCGATCAAGAACGGCCACAATCCCGACATCGCTGAGGCGTTCATGAACAAAGACAAGGAAGTAAAAATCGGCGACCGCATCATTCACCCCAAGGGAGCCGTGCTGACTCTAAATGCTCAAGAAGCGATCGAACGGATCAATGGCAAACCCTTGCTCGCGGAAGGCATCGTCGATTCGATTGCAGATCTGACTAAGAAAGCCGAACTCAAAGGCAACGTCGTCAACATCGAGCCAACTGGATTCGAGCAAATCGCGTTTTGGATCACCGCGCTTGCGCCGTTGCTGCTTCTGGGCGGAATCCTTGGCGCATACTTGGAATTTAAAATTCCCGGCGCGACCTGGCCCGGAATTATCTCTGCGATTTGTTTCGCGCTCTTTTTCCTCGGCCACTATCTGGCCGGCCTCGCCGGTTGGGAAGTGGTTGCGCTGTTTATCCTCGGAATGGTTCTCGTCCTGATCGAGATACTTTTCTTCGCGCATACCTCGATCGTGTTCGGCGTCGTCGGCGTGTTTCTCATACTGGCCTCACTGCTCTGGACAATGGTCGATCGCTACCCCGGTCAAAACTTTTTCCCGACCGGCAAGGTGCTCGCTGTTCCGTTGCTTAACATGTTCATCGCAATCGTGGGATCATTCATCGTGATTGCCCTGCTCGCGCGCTATCTGCCGCGCACGAGCATTTATCGAAGATTCGCTTTGATGGATTCAAATCCGCCCGGCCCATCGCTGGTCGGCGTACCACGACAGTTCGCGACTGCACTCGCTCTCACACCGGGGGCGCAAGGCACCGCAGTAACAGTTTTGCGACCGAGCGGCAAAGCGCGCTTTGCCGATCACGTCGTCGATGTTGTCACGGAAGGTGAATTCATCGCGCCGCAAACCCGAGTCACCGTCATTCAAACCGACGGAATGCGCGTGGTGGTAAAGAGCGCTGCGCAAGTCTAATGATTGGCTGGCTTGCTTTTCGCACGTCGCACATCAATCAGGTCGTCGTCGTATGAACAGTCGCAATAAAGCGCCTGGCCTCCACAGCGAGGACATCGTTCTACGTCGCAGCCAAAGATGTGCAACGTCCCTCTCGTCACGCCGCAATCGTGGCAAGGCTGTTGATTTGCTCCCCAATCGTCTTGCTCACTTCCGTAACGAATTCGCTGATAAACTTGTCCGTCAATGCGGAACGCCGTTGGACCACCGTTGTTCATCTCGCAAGCGTCACTCTAAAGTTTAGCCGCCCGCCACGACGCGGATGAATTCGATGCGGTCGCCTTCGGCCAGCGATCGCTGTGCCCATTCGTGTCGATGCAGGGCGAGACCGTTGTGCTCCACCAAAATCGATTGTGGCGGCAATTGATAGCGATCAACTAGGTCCGCGATCGTTTTCGCTTCGCGGGTATCGGCGGGTGCGCCGTTGAGTGAAATCGTCATGCGCCGCAAAGAGCCTGGTCCCAATCTTTCCAAACCGGCTCAAGTCCGCGACGGCGAAGAACTGCGGCGATTTCGGCCGGGGAACGTTCGTCGCTGATCTCGAATTGGCCGGTGGCGAGTTGATCTTCGCCCTCCTGGTATTCGGGCGCGACGATGCGACCACGCACCGTGCGATGGAGATGTTCGCGGCCCTGGTGAGTGTAACCGCCGGGCTCAGTATGGCTGCCGGCGCTCATCGTTGTTACGCCGATCAAAACCAGTGTATCTCGGAGCAATGCGCGCTCGCGTGTGCTTAGCACGATGCCGAGCTGCGGGAAAGTGATGCGCAACGCGCAAATCAATTGCGCAAGTTCGCGGTCGGTCATCGAGAAAAGCGGACGAAATCCGCCCGCGGCCGGACGCAACCGGGGCAAGCTCACACTG
>CATPBS010000218.1 GCA_955652715.1 uncultured Candidatus Udaeobacter sp. | reverse complement strand
GCCTTCTGCCGTGCCGCGCGCGAGTTGTTCGTAGCGCAACAAGCCAAGGCAAAAAACATTTACCAGAGGATTGCCGTTAAAGCTTTCGTCGAAATAAATCTCGCCGCCGATGGTCGGGATGCCGACGCAGTTTCCGTAGTGTGCGATACCGGAGACGACGCCCGTGAACAATTGCCGGTTCGCGGCGATTTTCGATTTTTGATTTTTTGATTTCGAATTTTCATCCGTGATCGGCCCAAAGCGGAGCGAGTTCAGGCAAAACTCTGGGCGCGCGCCCATCGTAAAGATATCCCGAATGATTCCGCCCACGCCGGTCGCGGCGCCTTGGAACGGCTCGATGGCGCTCGGATGATTGTGACTCTCCATTTTGAACGCGACTGCCCAACCATCGCCAATATCGACAACCCCGGCATTCTCTTCGCCGGCTTTGACGAGAATGTTTGGCCCGGTGGTGGGAAATTTTTTCAGCTCTTTCCGCGAATTTTTGTATGAGCAGTGTTCGCTCCACATGACCGAGAAAATTCCCAACTCGGTGAAATTCGGCTCCCGACCGAGGATTTCTTTGATCCGCTCGAACTCCTCCGGAGTAAGACCGTGCCGCTTGACAAGTTCGTCTGTAACAATCGGATCGGCGGGCGGCGTTTTGCGGCTCATCAACAAGGTACATTAATGAACTGGTCAGGCTCGCTCAATCACGCAACAGCAAATAGTTCGAATACGGCCGGGATGAAGCCAGTCAAAGGATGAGACGGATGGGGAGCGTCCGTTCAACCCGCGAATCACGAACTTGTGGGTAAAACTAACCATAAACAGGAGGGATCAGAGTGAAGAAAACAATTATTGGTTTGGTCTGCGCATTGGTAACACCGTTAGCTTTTGCGCAAACCAGCACGACAACTACCGAGGAAACTACTACAACCTCAAAACCCGCAACGACGTCAGAAACGACTACTACCACAACTTATACGGCCGGCACGGTGTCGACCTATGAGCCTGGCAAGACCGTTGTGGTCAGGAGCGATCAGGGATTTGTGAGTTTCGCGCTGGGCACAGCTGCACGAGTCGTTGACACTGCCGGCAAGGTAGTGACAGCGCCGCTGCGAGCTGGTCAAAAAGTTCGTGTTTATTACACGGGCCCAGAGGAGAAGCGGGTCGTGGAACGCGTCATCGTAGAAGATTAAGCGAATTTAGTTCGCAAAGTTCAAAGCCGCAGGGTCACACGATCCTGCGGCTTTTTGCTGTAGCCGTCGCTCTGTGAGCGACACGCGCGCTTCGCACAGCGAAGCGACTACAGAATTTGCGTTTCCGGACCAAATCGCAGAACGTTGCTATTGTGGCTTTCGATTTAAAGGAAATCATCGCTTCGCGGCTTGGCGAAAATTATCGGCTTCATGAGCGGCACGTGAACCCGACCCTGGTGGCGGCCCAGCGGGTGATCGGGTTCGACAATGTCTATGCACGAGCGGAGGGCGCGTACCTCTACGACATGGATAATGAGCCGTATCTGGATTTTTTAAGCGGCTACAGCGTTTTCAATATCGGGCGGAATCATCCAGTCGTGAAACAGGCGATTCATGATGTGCTCGATCTGGATTTGCCAAACATGGTGCAGATGGATTGCTCGCTTCTGAGCGGATTGCTGGCTGAAGCGCTCGTGAAACGGACACCGCCGTATCTGAATGCCGTTTTCTTCTGTAACTCCGGCACTGAAGCGATGGAAGGCGCGTTGAAATTCGCACGCGCTGCTACTGGCAGAAAACGCGCGGTGTCGCTGACCAGCGCGTTTCATGGGCTGAGTCTCGGCGCGTTGTCGTTGATGGGTTGCGAGAGTTTCACCGAAGGTTTTGGGCCATTAATGGAAGGCTTTGATGCCCGTGTGCCGCTTGACGATGTCGAGGCGCTGGATCGCGAATTGCGCTCGCGCGATGTAGCGGCTTTCGTGATCGAAACCGTTCAAGGAAAAGGCTGTCAAACTCCTAAGACCGATTTCTTCGTTCGAGCACAAGAGCTTTGCCGTAAATACGACACACTTTTGATTTCGGATGAAGTGCAGACGGGGCTTGGCCGCACGGGAAAGATGTTCGGATTCCAGCATTGGAATTTGGAGCCGGACATCATCACGCTGGCGAAAACGCTAAGCGGCGGTTACGTGCCATGCGGCGCGATCGTTACCCGGCGCGACATTTACCAGAAAACGTTTTCGCGCATGGACCGTTGCGTTGTTCACTCGACAACCTTCGGACGCAATAATCTGGCAATGGCGTGCGGGCTAGCTGCGTTGGAAGTGATCGATCAGGAAAAGTTAGTTGAGCGCGCAGCCAGAATGGGCGCGCTGCTCATGCAGAAGATTGATCGGTTACGTGCCAAACATTCCTTCATCAAGGAGGTGCGTGGTAAAGGTCTCATGATTGGGATTGAGTTTCACGAGCCGAGTGAGTTCAAGCTGAAGATGGCGTGGAAACTTCTGCACAAGATCGATAAAGTGCTCTTCGCACAAATGGTAGTGACGCAAATGCTGAGCAAG
>CATPBS010000217.1 GCA_955652715.1 uncultured Candidatus Udaeobacter sp. | reverse complement strand
CGATACTCAGTTACAACGCCGACGAGACCGAGACGATCTTCGGGCAAAATCTGAAAGCGCGTTATCACATCACTGACACCTGGCTTCAGCGCAACGGCAATTGGCAGATCATCGCCAGTCAGGCACATCGCTACTATGAAGATCCAGCCGTTGGAAAGGCCGATACAAAAAAGTTTGGTGACTACATCGGCACGTACGAACTGGTCTCCGGGCAAACGAGGTCCGTGATTACCGAAGGCGACGGGCTATTTGTCGAACGGAAGAGCAAGAAGGAGCAACTGCTTCCGGAAACATCAGAGATTTTCTTCCGCAAAGGTGTCGAAGGCAGAATTCTGTTTCGTCACGCTGCCAACGGCAAAGTCGACGCGTTGATCGATCGTCGTAACAACGAGGACATCGTCTGGCGCAAAACGAAATAGTCCGTTCCGGTTTGCGGTCGCTTCAGGTTCCTCCTTCCTAGTTCTTCCTTCTTACTCCTTTAGCACCAGCACGATTTTCCCAACCGCCCCCGGCTCCATGACCGCGCGATGCGCCTGGGCCGCTTCGGCTAGCGTAAATTCTTTGCCGATCACCGGACGCAACGTTCCGTTTTCCAAACCGGCCACGAGCGCGGCATGAATGCTTGCCAAGTCTGCCGGCGACGTGTTCGGCATCACCACTCCGCGAAGATCGGCATCGCGCTGCATCGCGTCACGCGGATTGATCTCCACGCGGCCGCGGCTCCCAATGATCGCGACGCGTCCGCTCTTGGCGAGAATGGTCAGATCTTTCCCGAGATTCACGTTCGCGAGCAATTCCACGATTACGTCAACACCGCGCCCGCCGGTCGCCTTCAAGATCTGCTCGAATTGGTCGGGCGCGCGATGATCGAACACTTCGTGCGCGCCTTGTTCGCGCGCGAGCTTGCGTCCTTCGTTGCTGCCCGCGGTGCCGAACACGCGCAGACCTCGAGCGCGCGCCAGTTGCACCGCTGCCGTACCGACACCACCGCTCGCGCCGTGCACTAGCACCGTTTCGCCTGGCTTAGCGTCGGCACGCTGGAACAACCCGCGATACGCCGTGGCGTACGGCGTGCCCATAGCCGCGCCTTGCGCAAAAGAAACATTCGCCGGCAACGGATGGGACTTGCTCTGTTTTGCACAACGCAAATTCGGCATACGTACCGCTCGCTGATCCCGCGATGTAAACACGATCGCCCGGTTTAAATTCATTTACATCCGCTCCCACTCGCTCAACCACGCCAGCACCATCGTTGCCTGGCGTGTAAGGCAATGCCGGCTTTTGCGCATAAGTTCCCGCACGAATGTAAGTCTCGACCGGGTTAACGCCGATCGCGTGCATTCGAACGACCACTTGACCCGGACCCGGCTGCGGCGTGGGCACTTCTTCAACCCGAAGAACTTCCGGACCGCCAAATTCATGCACCCGAATCGCCTTCATGGGTTTTCTGTTACTTGCCTTCCATCAAACATCAAACGTTTGAGTTGGAACATCCCGTTCGCAATTTTTCGTTCTTAATTCCGCCTTTGTTCCAAATACGTCATCTGCTTCGTTCCATCTTTGCTGCTGCTGTCTGGCCGTTCTTCGATCAATTCGTCAGCCAGAACTGTATGAAACGAAACAACCGCCCAATCCGCCTCTCCGCCTACGACTGGACGATGCCAGACATTCGGCGGGATTGAAATCCAGCGCCGTTCCAGCGGCGCCTCAGAGTCGCTAACCAAAACATTCGATTGCCACTGTCCCGGCTCGCCGGTTTCGAGATCGCCCCTCCCTTCAAACGACATCATGCGTTGATGACTGTTCGGATGGCGTTCCGCGCCGGTATCCGCGCCCGCGCGCAAGACAAACACCCACGCAGACCGGATCTCGGGCGGTAACGCACGACCGAACACACTTAACGGGATCGGTTCCCAAGCCATTAGCGCCTCGTTCTTCCGAGCCAGCTCCGCGCGAACCCGCTCGACAATCGGGCGAATTTGTTCCCGGACATTCTCCGATCGCAAAACTGCGTCGAGCGCCTCAAGACGCGAACGTTCCTCCGGCGTCATTCATGCAACCTTCTTTCCGCAATCCGAAATCCGCAATCCGCAATCGTCGATTTCCCCCGCGATAGGCAAATCCTATCGCGACTAGACGCATAAAGTATTTCAATCGGCGTCCCGACTGTGGCCGGTTGATCATATGAAAACTACAATGCCAATAAGGCAGCGTATTGCACGGTTCCTTTAGGAACGATGCGTGCACAGGGCGCACCCTCATTATTTGCCTGAGCTCGCCCTCTTTGGAATAATCGTGATCCTCGCCGTCTGGCCGATGGTATCGCTGGCGGCGGCGGCACTGCAGACGATCAGGTAGAAAGTTTATTACTTCGAGTCGTGGGTGATCGACGAATCTTCGCCTGAAAAGGCAGCGGCAGCTTCCTGACGGAACGCTGCAGAAGCGGGTTGTAAAGAAGATTCAGTTCCCGCTCCGGAACCGGCGGAGCGAACGGGAGACTCACGCATCCGGCGGTGGCTCGGTGCTTCACCATCATTTGGGGCACAATCGAGACCCCGATCGAAGCCGCGACCATGTTCGCGATCGTGCTGAGCTGGCTGCCGGCCAACGCGATCTCCGGCCGGAGACGACGTGCTTCGAGCAGGTGATTCACCTGTTGCGACAGACAATGCATCTCATGGAGGAGCAGAAACCTCTGCGATTTGAGATCGTCCAATGCCACCAGAGTCTTCTTTGCCAAGGGATGTCGTTCCGGCACCAGCGCCGGCAACGGTTCGCTGCCCAGAGATTCGCGTCGCAGAGTGGGACTTTGCTGACTGGTGGACGCCAACGCGACGTCCAGCTCTCCAGCTTCCACGCGGCGGGTGATCCCCTCGGTCACATCCTCCACGATTTCCAGCGTCACTTCCGGATAATGTTTCTGGAATGTCACGACCAACTCCGGAAGGACGTATGGCGCGATCGTGGGAATCGCGCCGACCGCCAGGTCGCCGGCAACCTCGCCCTTGAGTTCGTCGACGCAACGGCGGGCGTCGCCAATCGAAGCCAAAATTTGCCGGGCGTAATCGATGAAACAACGGCCGGCTTCGGTCAGGACGACTGAACGTGGCAGACGGTCGAATAACGGTTGACCGACCTCCGCTTCCAGCTTTCGAATCTGTTGACTGAGCGAAGGTTGAGCAACCCGCACCTTGGCGGCCGCGCGGGAAAAGTTTCCCTCGTCGGCCACTGCGATGAAATAACGCAGCTGATGAATCTCCATAATAACTCCTATCGCAGCGAGACTTACAGTAACGCCAGTCTTGCTCCTTTGAAACTCGGTCGTTTCCCTCTCTTCCTGTGCGACGTTATGACAGTTTCGCCGTTAACAATGTTTGCGACGCGTAGAGTTCATCCTGGGTTCGCAGTTCTCCTGACGATATCGCTCATGTGGCTGCACGCCGCTGCCGCAGCCGATAGGGCAATTTCCATTCCGGTGCAGATTACCCATGCCCAGAATTTCGATCCGTTCCCTTCGCCGGACGGCAAAAAGCTCGTCTTCATTTCATCCATTTCCGGTAAGGAACAATTGTTCACCATGGACGTCGACGGTTCCAATGTCGTCCAGCTCACCCGTGATGATGCCGATCACGAAGATCCCGCGTGGTCACCGGATGGGACCAAGATCGCGTTCGTCCTCATCACCAAGGACCGTCACAGCATCGCGGTGACGAGAGCGGATGGCGGCGACGTGGAAGTGCTTACGCCCCGGGAGCAGAACACCATCCATCCAAACTGGTCGGCGGACAGTAAACGCGTGATCTATTGTACGAATGACGACCTGCAGCCGCCGAAGAAAAATTCCGCCGACATCAACGCGGTCGATCTGGCCACGAAGAAAATCACGCCACTTATCACAGGCGGGATCAATACCTACGGTTCGTGGTCGCCCGATATGAAACATATCGCGTTCCGCAAAATCATTGGTGATGAGAACTCGGAGGTCTTTGTTGCCGATGGCGACGGCTCGAACCCGCGCAACCTTACGAACAACCCCTTCTTCGATGGTTGGCCGGCGTGGTCGCCTGACGGCAGGAAGATCGCGTTCGCGTCGAACCGCCGTGGCCACGGCTACCAGATATTCGTCATGGGCGCGGATGGCACCAACCCGCGCCTGGTCGCGAATACGGAAGGCCGCGGAACGGCGCCGCGATGGTCTCCCGACGGAAAAGCCATCTACTTTACAAACTGCGTGGAGAAAGATTACGGCACCGATTGTGAAATCCTTTCGGCCCCACTGTGAATGGGGCGATCGGGGCGACCGACATGGCCGGAGAAGCCCCATCACGTGTAGTTTTAACGAAGGCCGGAAGCCTTGGCGAAGGCGGATCGCAGATCTCTTCCAAACGTCACGAGACCTCCCTCATGTGCCGCCATCGCAAATATCTTTTTCTCTCTCACATCTGTGATGTCGAAAAGACGCCGCACCGCGTAAGCCATTTCGGCTGTCCCATATTCAACCTCCTTCGGCGTCGTAGGAGCTTTGCCCAGAAGCGCCCCCCAT
>CATPBS010000216.1 GCA_955652715.1 uncultured Candidatus Udaeobacter sp. | reverse complement strand
TCTCGATCCTGCTCAGCGCCGACGGTGAAAACGATCCCGACATTCTTGCGCTCAACGGCGCATCCGCTGCGCTGTGCGTTTCGGATATTCCATTTGCCGGTCCAATCGGCGCCGTTCGCGTAGGCCGAATAAACGGCCAATTCGTCGCTAACCCGACACACACTGAACGCGCCGAGAGTGATCTCGATCTCGTTTACGTCGGCACCGAAAACGATGTGATCATGATCGAAGGCTCCGCGAACGAACTGCCGGAAGCCGAATTTGTAAAAGCGCTCGAGTTCGCGCACGAACATGCTCGCGAGATGATTCGCATTCAAAAGGAGCTGGCGGCGATGGTGGGCAAACCTAAGCGCGATGCGCAATTGCTCGAGGTGAACCAGGAACTGCTCGATATCGCTTATCGCGTTGCGGGTGACCGGATCGAAGGCGCGCTTTACACCGAAGGCAAGGTTGCGCGCGCCAAAGCGGTCGATGCGTTGCGCGAGGAAGTGAAGATGGCAATCCTGGAGAAAAATCCGGAGGCTGATCCCTTCGCGATCTCGCAAGCATTCGATTACGTCCAAAAGAAGGCGTTTCGCGTCAGTATTCTGGAAAAACAGAAGCGCGTCGATGGCCGCGGCTACGGGGATTTACGGCAGATCAGTTGCGAAGTAGGCGCCCTGCCGCGCGCCCATGGCTCGGCCATTTTCCAGCGCGGCGAAACGCAAGCGGTCGCGCTCGCCACGCTCGCGCCCATCGAGGAAGCACAGATGCTTGATGCTTACGGCGGGGGCGAACAATCGAAACGGTTCATTCTGCATTACAATTTTCCGCCGTTTAGCGTAGGCGAAACAGGACGAACGGGCGGACCTGGGCGTCGCGAGATTGGTCACGGTGCGCTAGCGGAGCGTTCGCTGGAACCCGTTGTACCGAGTGAACAGGATTTTCGTTACGCCATCCGCATATCGAGCGAGATCATGGAATCAAATGGATCGACATCCATGGCGAGCGTTTGTGCTGGCACGCTGGCGCTTATGGATGCGGGTGTTCCGCTGAAAACGCCGGTGGCTGGAATTTCAGTCGGGCTCGTTACCGAGTTTGGCGAGGCTCAGGAAGTGAAACGCTACGAATTGCTGACCGATATCATCGGTTCCGAAGATCATTTTGGCGACATGGACTTCAAGCTTTGCGGAACGGACGCAGGCGTGACCGGCTTTCAGCTCGACCTGAAGCTCCCCGGTATTAGTCACAAGATCATGGCGGAAGCGATTCAGCGGGCAAAGGAGGCGCGCACGAAAATTCTCGACATCATGCGCAGCACACTCGAAAAGCCACGGCCGGAGCTCTCAAAATACGCGCCCCGGATCGAGACGATCAAAATCAATCCGGAGAAGATCGGCGCGCTCATCGGACCCGGCGGGAAGACCATCAAGGGCATTGTCGCGGAGACGGGTGCTGAGATTAACATTGAGGATGACGGCTCGGTGCACATCTACGCGACCAGCGGTGAAAGCATGGCGCGCGCGAAGGAAATCATCAGTGGCATGGCGCGCGAAATCGAAATCGGTCAGACGTATCAGGGACGGGTGGTGTCAACGAAGGAATTCGGCGCGTTTGTGGAAGTTCTCCCGGGCAAAGACGGCTTGGTGCATATTTCCGAGCTCGCAGATTTTCGCGTGAAACGGACCGAAGACGTCGCCAAGGTGGGCGATATCATTTGGGTGAAGTGCATTGGCATCGACGACAAAGGCCGCGTAAAACTTTCGCGCAAGGCAGCTCTGAAAGAGCGCGCGGAGAAAGAGACTGGACAGGCGGACGTAGCCCCGAGCCAGCGTCCCGACCGCACCGAGGAAACTCCCAAAATCTAGTCCATCACGCAAGCGCAGCAGCTTGCGTGAAAACGTGGAGATTCAAACCAAGATTGATAAGTAATGCGGCAGCATGTCGCGCCAATAGCTCCACTCGTGGCCGCGCCATTTTCCGTCATCGAGCCAATGCTTGATGCCTTTTGAATTCAGAATTTCGGAGAGCCGATACGATTCGTGGCGCGTGTTGTCCCATTCGCCGGTGCCGATGATGATGCCCATGTGATTGTATTTCCACGGATCGGTTATGTTCGGCAGATATTCGTAAGGGCTGTTGAAGTAAATGTTATCGTCGTGATAACCATCGAAGAATGAGCTGATGTCGAATGACCCGCTTAAGCTGATGAGATGACTCACGGTGTCAGGATGACGAAAAGCAATATTGGCGGCGTGATATGCGCCCAGGCTGGCACCGCAAACCGCGACGCGATGACAATGGCACTCGCGGCGCGCGAGATCGAACACATTGCGCACGATCACATTTTCGTACGCGTTGTGGGTCCGCATTCTATCGGCCGGGTGAATCGATTTATTGTAAAAGCTTTCCAGATCGATCGCGTCGGGACAGTAGACCGTGACTTTACCCGCATCGACATAGCCGCTCACCGAACCGGTCAGCCCAAAATCCTTGTTTTGATAATAACTGCCAAAGGAAGTCGGGAACAGGATCAACGGCAGGCCGCCGCCGTTTCCGAAAGCGAGCAATTCAAATTCACGGTTCAGCCAGGGCGTGTACCATTTGATGTAACGTTCGTTCATGTTCTTGGTGTCATTTCGAGCGAACCCGAAGGCGAAGTCGAGAAATCTCTTGGAGAAATCGCCAGCATAGGCCCCTCACCTCAATCCTCTCCCCGACAACGTGGAGAGGCAGAAATCGCACCTGCAAGCCCGAAGACAGCGGCGCTGTAATCACGCTGGCACGAATGTTGGACAAAATCGGGATCTTCGGCGAAGCGTCTCGTTTTCAATGCCCAAACACACACTTACTGGCAACATCAAACGGCATCGGGCTTTTCCCTCCAGGGTCCTGGGGAACCGGCGCGATGTGCTCGTCTATTTGCCGCCTGGTTATCGGCTTTTCTCGTCGAGACGATACCCGGTTTTATATTTGCACGACGGGCAGAATGTTTTCGACGCCGCCACTTCGTTTGCCGGAGTCGAGTGGAGAGTCGATGAAACCGCGCAGCGATTGATCCATCGAAAACTGATCGAGCCGCTCATCATCGTGGCGGTGGCAAACATCGGCGAAGAACGAGTCCATGAATACGCACCGACGCCCGGTGTGATCGAACCGAAAGACCATCCTAGAAGGCGCAGCCGCGGCCTGGCC
>CATPBS010000215.1 GCA_955652715.1 uncultured Candidatus Udaeobacter sp. | reverse complement strand
TCTCAACGCATAGCAAAGGCGGCTTAACTGAGCTTGATTTTGGGCTGGCCGAGCGGATCGACACGCTGGCGGAATAGCAATGTGGTAAGCGACGCCCCTGCGCCGTTCCACGGAAGTTTCGCGGCAGCGCCGTGTCCCTACGCAGGTTTCGGCAGACGCCCTTCGTCAGCATCGATAAACTGGAACGACGTCTCAATATCAGATCTGTCAGCCATTCCTGCCTCAGCTTTCCGGCGGTTCAATATTGCGGACACTTCATCGTTCCAGCCGCGCTTGCGCATGAATTCGTTCCAAACGTAAATGTCGTCTTCCGAGGGTTTGCGCCCATTGCTAAAGCACCATTGCAAAATCTCCTCGTCGGTGCCGCCCTTTTTTACGCGATCGACTAACTGATCGTAGTTGACTCGGAGGAAACGTACGCATTTCTGGTCAAAGCCCTTTCCAAGATTGGCGTGATAGTCCGAAGGTAATTCGCCTTTTGAGTGCAGCGCGATCTTGTCGAGCATCCGCCCAAAATAGAAGAGACCACCTACTTTTTTAGAAGGACTGCGGAGAGCAACCGTGGCCATTTGATGAAGGTCCGACCGTTTCCTGTATGGTTCAAGAGCGCGAAAACAATCCCTCACTTCATTCCTTTCGTTTCGGGAAGGGGAAAGGTGCTTTCTCGCATTTTGAACTGATCCGCATGCGAGGTAGGGATTCGCCTCTCCCGATTTGCAGAGAAGACCAAGGTGGGAGAATCGCTTTTTCGCTTAGCCAAATCTGCATTCAGTGCATAATTGCTTGCAATGGATCGCATCGTTGGAATCGAAACCGAATACGGCTGTCTTCTGAGTGAAGAGGAACCGCACGTCAATTCAGAGCTGTGGCCGGCGAAGGTTAAAAACTATCTCTTCCGAAAGGCGGATGCTGGCACGATCGATTTGCATTACCGCGACTACGAGGAACCACCGGGAAATGGAGGATTTCTCCTCAATGGCGGGCGTCTCTACCTCGACATGGGACATATCGAGTACGCGTCGCCGGAGTGTTTGCATCTGCACGATCTTGTGACGTATGAGCTAGCCGGTGACGACCTGCTGCAATCGTCACTCGCCGCACTAGGAGCGGAGGATCGTGTGTCGTTCATCAAAAACAACGTGGATCACCACACCGGAGCCACTTTTGGCTGCCACGAGAATTATCTGATGAAAAGGGAGGCGCAGTTCACGCCTCCAATCTTGGGAACGCTGCTGACTTTTTTAGCGACGCGGCAGATTTTTACTGGTGCCGGGCGAGTGGGTCAATCGAACCCACTCGCGTTCGATTTCGAGCCGCAGCAACCGGAGGCCCAGGTCCATTTTCAGCTCAGTCAGCGCGCCGATCACATTGTGAACGACATTTATCAGTGGGTGCAATTTAATCGCGCCATCATCAACGCGCGCGACGAACCGCTGGCTGATTACCGAAAATATCGCCGGCTCCATTTGCTCATTGGCGATTCCAACATGAGCCCGTACGCCACTGCGCTAAAGATCGGGACGACTGCCTGCGTTCTGTCATTGCTGGAAGAAGGCCGTTTGCCGCGAAACCTCGTGCTCGCGGATGCGGTGCAGAGCACACGTGACGTCTCTCGTGATCCCACTCAACGATGGATTGTTCGTCTTGAGAACGGCAAAACCATAGGCGCGCTTGACGTGCAATGGGAATTTCACCAGCTCGCGCAGAAGTATCTGCACAATAGCAGCGCGGAAACAAAGTGGTTACTGGAAAACTGGGGATTCGTGCTTGAAGCGATCCCATACAATCGCCATGCGCTTATTGGCGGCGTTGATTGGATCACGAAAAAATGGTTACTGGAAGCATTTGTCGAGTCCGAAGGACTAAGCTGGGACGATCCGTGGCTGCAAAGCATTGACCTAGAATATCACAATATCGACCCGCGCCGTGGATTGTTCTTTGGCGTCACACCTGGAAAACGAATCGCGGAGTGGAACAACCACGTCCGGTGTCCCAGCGCGACGCATGTTCCTCCGGCTAACACGCGCGCATCAGGCCGGGCGCTGGCAGTGTCTTTTTTTCAGAGCTGCAACTTCCCTTATGTTATCAACTGGGATTCCATCGCATGCGACAGCCGCGATTTTCTTGTCATGGGGAATCCGTTTGAGACCTATAACGACGAAGTAGAACGTTTCTTATCAAGGCCGCGTGCGACGAACAGTGGTGGCGATTGAGCTGATCGTTAAAAGCTCCCCAGACACCGAGATGCCGATCAGAGCGACGTCACTGCAGCCTTTGTAACGAGGAGATGCCGTAGTTTTCTTGAAGCTCCGGCGCTTCGGCGGCGACTTGTGTCGCATCGAGCTCGATCTGTTTCGGATCTTCTTCCGTCTCGATTTTGATGAAACCTTCGATTGGTTGTTTTACCGCTTCGGCCAGGTCGTCTAACGATTTGATTTCTTTGCCGTTTACTCTGGTCACTGTTAGATACGCAAGGTCATCATAGCCGATTGTGCCGTTGGCAGGAAGCACCTGGCTTAGAATCACGACGCGCCGATTCCTCTGTGGAAACAGTTCGGATTGGAAATGGTCGAGGTAAACCAAACGTTGGGGAGCTTCTCGTTGCCAGTTCAGTCCCCATTCCTTGAGATATTGGCGGGAAAGCTCCTGAAAAATCAGGCCTCCGACGACATAGTACCGTGGCGGCTGATCGAGATAATAAGGCGGACTCACATAGTCCTTCGCATCGCGATGTTCCAAAGTCACATTTAGCTGCATCGGTTTGCCGTTGCGCTGAATGTGGAAAGGGACAACATCGCCAGCGTACGCGTGCGCTGTCAGCAGATTTGTGAACTCAATTTTCCCATAAAGCGGATCAACGTAGTTGCCATTTTGGTCGATTTCATTGTTCGCAACCGCTGTCACGATGTCGCCAACCTGGAGGTCGGCCTTCATTGCCGGTGTGCCTGGTTCCACATTGGTGACGTAAACGCCGCCGGCTTTGCCTTTTTCTCCGGAGAACTCACGCAACTGCGGATCGCGCGTTGGGAAGAATGAGAATCCAGCAGAGGGAAAACCACGATAGTTCTTGCTTTCGGCCTCCTTTAAAAAATGTGTAATAACTGGTGCTGGGATGGCGTCCAGCAGTTGCGAGCGCGAATCGTAACGCAGTAGCAATCCGGCGAGCTTGTTGTTCTTAACCAGGGGAACGGTGTAACTGTTCTCCCGATATTGCATCGGAATACTGATGCGGTAAGTGAGGAATTGCCCAACGTCGATGGGGTAAGTCGTCATTTGCACGGTTGTCACCAGGCCTTCCGTCGCGAGCAACGCGCCGGTCGGTTCCAATTGCCACGCGGCGAGCCGGTCGCCAACCACAGTGTCAGGTGTGATTTCGAGCGGCGTGATTCCGTCCAAAAATGTTTTCTCGGCCGGTTCAAGCAGCGCCAGGTTGGCTTCGTAATCAATCACCTGCACGTTCGCCGCTGTTTTTTCGCCGGACTCGGCTCGCTCGAGTTCGACATAGTTTTGGTTTGTAACAAGATCGGCAGTGACCAGGACACGCCCTTTAGACAAAACCGCGCCGAGCGCTCGTTTTGAAAATGGCGCTTTCTTTTGCCACGGTCGAAAATAATCATACGACTGTCCGGTTACATTCACACGGACGAGTGCCAGCTGTTTTTGCCTAGCTGCCGCGGCCTCAACAGCAGGTTCCTTTTTCGCCAGCGTCCCACTAGCTGCGACAATAACGACGCCGAAACCAATAAGAGATTGTCTTAGCATTCTAGATTTTGTTTGCCTGCGCCAGCTCGCTTGACGCATCGAGATTTTGCTCTTTTGACACATTGTAACGCATCTTGATGCGTTCGCGCGCACCCTCCACCTTGTTACGATCCAGTACCAACGGAGGTCCGTCACCGATCATCCGAATGACCAGCCGCTCCGGTGCTCCAGCAAAAGCGTTCGCCAATTCGTCGAGCGTTCGAACTTTCTTACCGTTTACTTCGTCCACAATCCCGCCGCGGTAGGGCGCCAGATAGGTGTTAATCGGATCCGGCAAAATGTTACTCAACACAATAACATCCGGATGCTGCAAATAAATTTGATCAAGAATGAAATATTCGAAGAAATGTCGGAGGCGCAGATCCGTTGTGCGGTACGCTTCCAGCATGTCCAGGCTCAACGGCTGAAAAAGCAGACCGCCATAAAGGACGTAACGCGGCCGCACATCATAGCTATGGCCTTGAACCGAGTACGGCCATGGCTTGTATAAGTTAATTGTCACCGTCATCGGCTGCTTGTCGCGCAAAATATCGAACTTAACTGAATCACCCTTAAACTTTCGCTCGACGACCTCCTCGAACTGCGCGCGTTCGCCTTCCAGCTCCACATTTGCATCGCTCGCGATGGGATGGCCGTCGATCGTAAGAAGGACGTCACCCTGCCGGAGAATACCATCCGATGGACCTGCCGCGACCACAGAGCTCACGAGCACGCCGTGATCGTCATCTTTTAATCCAAGAAACCTTCTTTGGGCGGGATTTTGTAATTTCGCATAGGTGATTGCGAGATCGGGATATTCGTCATAATGCCCATTACTGATATCCTTCAAAAACCGATTAATTACCGGTGTGGGAATCATGTAGGCGACCCCCTGGGCGACATCGCCGCTATAACCTTGAAAAGCGACCCCAACCACTTTGCCGTCTTGCATCACCGGGCCGCCACTGTTGCCGGGGTTGATCTGCGCGCTGATTTGGATCGCCAGGTGCTGGTCAACCGACGAATGAGTGTAGAGCTGGAAATCAATTCGCGACACGATTCCGGTTGTAACCGACATCCGTTCACCGCCAATTGGATAACCATAGGCGGAGACGGTGGACTCCAGCGTAGGAATTCCGCCAAATTTTAACGGCAACATGTTTTTAAAAAAGTCCGGGGCGGGCACGGTGATGAGTGCTAGGTCGCAATCGTTGGCAATAAATTGCACCGTCGCCGGATATTTGTTCGGATCGCCGTCGCGCTCCACGGTGAGATAACGGCTATTTGCAACCACATGCGCGTTTGTCAGAATGCGATTGCCACTTATCACAAACCCGGCACCGACACCGCGCTCGAGCGCTCCTGCATTCCACGGCGCCCTGTAATCGGGCTGGATCGCTGTGGCTGTGATTCGGACAAGGCTTCTCTGGACCGGTCCGTTTGGCTTTGGCGGCGCAATCGGAACGGGAACTGGAACGACTTCTTGTGCAGGCGGGCTCGACCTCCACGGACCCGGCCGCTGTGGAACCTGTGGTTCAAGGGGAGGAGGTGCTGGCGTGCTTTGCTGCGCGTCCAAAATCGGCGACAGCAGCAAGGCAACAAAAATAGCGATAAGAACACGCTTCATGGGCGGAAAGGCTGGAAACTTAAACAGCGTAATGGAAAATCAAGATTCGAATGTGAATTGCAATCGGCTTCGGGCACATACTGACATACTACATGCTTAATGCGTTCAAATCTGCTGACGTGCAAAGAATCACTTGCCGTTGCTCAACCAGGGAGATCAACTCAAATGCCAGCGCGGTCGAGAATCGATTTGAGCACCTTTTCGGATTCGAAGAATTCGCGGGCAAGATCATAAGCAGCCCGGGAATGTTTTGCGTAATCGCGATTGATCGCTTTCACTCCTTCGACGATCTCTGCAGCGGATCGAAAGGATAATAGTCCAGCTTTCCCGCGATAGATTTTCGTGAAGCCTGTTTCCTGAGTGATAACTGGTCGACCTGCTGCCAGGTAGCATGCGCTCCGATCGCTGAACCAGGCCGTGTTGAGCCGGACGTATTGATCCTTGGCGACAGTGAATTCACCTTTGGAGCGCTGGATATAATCGCGATAAAGCCAGTAATCGACGCTCATCTGCAGAGGGCAGCATAGTCGCCAGCCGTTTCTTTCAAATTTCTTCCGGGTGGCGGCGTGCTCGATATTGGTCGCCAGTTCAAACGTTTCACCAGCTTTTTTCGGCGCAAAAATGAATCGAAGAAATTCGCGCGATTTGCTCCAGAGATATTTTTGTCCGCGCCATGAAATATCTTTCAAGCCGCTGGTGGACCAGTTTGCTACTGTCGTGAATACCGCAGCCCGGGAAGGGGATCGTTTCGTTTTCCACAAATCGGTCACCACCGGTTGCCGCGTTGGGAGCCATTCGAATCCATGCGTCGGAACGGGAAACCTTTCCGTCCCGATGTTTTCGCCGAATGTAAAAAGCGCGCGATGGCGTCGCAGATATTCGATTGTCGATTTCACGCCCCTGTCGATCTTGATTTGCTCAACGCCAGGGTCGCTCTCGATGTAAAGAATCCGATCGGAAACGAGCAGGTCATCATTAAATTCCTGCGCGCCGCAAACGTTCAGGATCGCATCAGCCTCGCGATAGAGTTGCCGAATCTTTTTTAGCGACAGACCGGCAGT
>CATPBS010000214.1 GCA_955652715.1 uncultured Candidatus Udaeobacter sp. | reverse complement strand
GAAGCGAGGCCGCCGGCTTCACTTGAGTCTGGATGACGTGGACGCGAGCATCCAAAACGACAAGGAATTTCTCCAGCTAACCGCGACGAGCAGTCCGGTGCGGGAAGCGGACCTCTCAGAGCTGCAGCGAAGATTGAACGAGGCCATGATGAAATTGTCTGATGAACACAGAGCGGTGGTCACCATGTTTCATATTCAAGGGATGCCCCACGCAGAGATCAGTAAAATCTTGCGTGTTTCAGAAGGAACAGTACGTTCCAGGCTCTTCTATGCGAATCGGCAGTTGCAAAATTATCTGGACGAATTTCGGAAAAATCCTGTTTCTTAATCTCCGCTAAAAATGGACGAATTTAACGACAACGAAATCGCGAGGCTGCTTCGGTTGAAGCGCTACGAGCAACCGCCGCCTGGCTATTTTGAAAATTTCCTGCACGAATTTCATCGCCGGCAGCGCGACGAACTGCTTCGCCAACCGCTTTGGCGCATTTGCCTGGAACGCACGCACACCTTAATGCTGCGGCTGGATGTTCGTTCTTTGGCCTCCTATCCTGCTGCCGTCACGGCGGTCCTGGTTTGCGCCGCTGTAATTTCACTAAAGATTTATCAGCAACCCGAGACGGCGCGCGTCGCTCTCCAGAGTCCGCCGGCCTTATCGGTGCCCGCGAATGCCGAAGAATTGAACCTTGCATCGCCCGTCGCCACGCAGATTCTCAGGACGCAGCCGGTTCGCAGTTTTCATGAAAGCGCCCAGACTCACCGAGCCGCACCACCGCGTTACGTGCTCGATAGCGTCCCCGTGAGTTATGAGCCCACTTTCCGCTTCTAAGCGCAGCGTAGTTACACTCGCGCTGATTTTCTTCTCAGGCGGGACTCTGCTTTTTGCGCAGGAGCAGTCCGCCACGGCAATTAGCCATCACGTTAAAGAGATCTTTGAGCGCGCCGCCAAAGCGGTGGTCAAGATTCATGGGGTCGATGAACACAGCGAGATTTGCGGCACCGGATTTTTCGTCGACCCGACAGGCACGCTTTACACCGCATACACGGTGGGAGGAGAGGCGGACAATTTCACAATTGAATTCGGCGGTAAAAAATATCCGGCGCGGCAACTTTTGGCAGATGTCCGCAGCGGGACGGCGATGTTAAAGGTGGATGAGACCACTCCAACCCTGCCGATTGGTAAATCCGAAGAACTGGAAGTGGCGACCCCTGTCGTGGCGATCGGTTACCCTTTAGATTTACCGGAAACGCCTAATTTCGGGATGATCGCAGGATTCGATCGAAAATATCTGGGCCGCTATTTTTCCACGACCCACCTGCGTGTTAATTTGCCGACACAACGCGGAGAAGCAGGGGCCCCTCTCTTGAACATGAAAGGGGAGGTCGTTGGCATCGTGGTCAGCAGTCTCGAGAACAAGTCGGCGTGTTACGCGGTGCCAATCGAAGCAGCGGAAAAAATCCGCAGCGATTTTGTTCGTTTCGGCGAGGCCAGACACGGCTGGGTCGGGATCAATGTTTCGGAGGCCGCTAAACCGGTCGAAGGTTCGCGCGCGGAAATGACGCAGGTCATGGAGGAGACGCCGGCCGCCCGTTCCGGAATTAAACCCGGAGACATTCTCTTACAGGTGGGCCAGAAAAAAGTAACTCAACCCGAAGATGTGTTGGACGCTTCGTTCTTCATCAGTGCGGGAGATAACGTCCCAATCACTGTGATGCGTGGAAATCAAAAACTGACTTTCCATGTGCAGGCGACTCTTCATCCAGCCAGCCGAACCGGGCCATTGCTTGCCTCTCCCGTCACGCCTGGCATGAATCAGGCGATTCCGCTCTCGCTCGGCTCTGAGGTGCCACGTACGCCCTAGGCTAGCGATTCCAGAAATTCTGGCAGGCGGATTCCGCTGCACCGCGCTTCCAACCTGCTACGCTCTGCGATTAGCTCGATAACAGCATCTTTTGGAACGCGGCCTCGTCGAGAATTCGAACGCCGAGTTCCTTCGCCTTATCGAATTTGCTACCGGGTTCGGCGCCTGCGAGAACGTAATCGGTCTTCTTGCTCACGCTGCCGGTGACGTGCCCGCCGAGCGCTTGGATTTTTTCTATCGCCTCTCCCCGCGTCATTGAAGGCAGTGTCCCGGTCAGGACAAAAGTTTTTCCGGCCAGCGGCAATTCGGCTGATTTCTTTGCCGAAACTTTTTCGCTCTTGGGTTGAATTCCCAATTCCTTCATTCGCCGCAGAATTTTCTTGCCCGCCAGCGATGCAAAGAAATCAACCACGCTTTTGGCGACGACCGGCCCTACTTCGGTGACGATGCTGCGGTCTGTGTCGGCCTTGCTTTTGGAAGGTTTGGCGAACCCCGCTTTGATGAGCCGTTCAGCAATTCCCGCACGCTCATTTTTTTCTTTCTCGTGATACTCGAGAACGTCGCGAAGCAATTGCGAATGCGCCACGTCTTCAATGCTGTCGTGAAACCTCGCGAGCTGCGTTGCGGTGGTTTTTCCCACGTCGGGAATGGCAAGGGCGAAGAGCCAGCGCGAAAGCGGCAAAGTTCTGGCGCGCTCGATTGCCTTAATCGCTTTGGTCGCGTTTTTCTCGCCGAAAACCCGCGGCGCTTCATCCGTGCCGAGATTCAGTTTCGCGAGCTGCTCAACCTTCAGCTCAAATAAATCGACAGGCTCGCGAACTAGTCCACGCTCGACCATTTTATCTGCCACGATTCCGCCCACGCTTTCGATGTCGAGCGCGCCGCGTGCGGCAAAAAATTCAACACGCCGCGTTGTCTGCGCCGGACAATGCAGGTTCTCACAACGCCACGCCACAAACTCCGGGTCACGCCGGATGGGACCGCCGCAGACGGGACACTTGCCATGGGCGTGCGCGGCAAAGTCGAAGGGCTTTGCATCTCGCCGGCGCTTCGATTTCACAACTTCAACCACTGCCGGGATGACTTCGCCTGCTTTTTCGATCATCACCGTATCGCCGATTCGGATATCTTTGCGTTTGATTTCGTCTTCGTTATGCAATGTCGCGCGACCGACAGTGCTTCCGCTGACAAGCACAGGTTCCAGTACTGCGACCGGCGTGAGAATTCCGGTGCGACCAACCTGAATTACGATGTCGTTCAACCGCGTCTCGACGCGTTCCGCTGAGTATTTGTACGCAATGGCCCAGCGCGGTGACTTGGCCGTAAACCCGAGACGCTCGCGTTGGCCAAACGAATTGACTTTCACGACGGCGCCGTCGGTTTGATAAGCAAAGTTGTGACGGATGCCATCCAGTTCGTGAATCGCGTCCAAAATTTCCTCGACCGAGTCGGCGAGCCACCAGCACTCGGTGACTGGCAAGCCCAGCTTTTTTAGCAGCGGAAAGATTTCGGCGTGAAGATCGACATCCACTCCTTTAGTGGCCCCAGTTCCGTAAAACACGGCGCCAAGTGGGCGTTTTGACACGATCGCTGGGTCGAGTTGCTTCAGCGAACCCGCGGCGGCGTTACGGGGATTTGCGAAGAGAGGAAGGCCTTGCTTCTTTCGTTCCTGATTTAGCTTTTCGAAGCCTTTCCTGTCCATGTAAACTTCACCACGGACTTCCAGAAGTTTCGGCGCCATGTCGCGCAAGCGCTCCGGCACTGAGCGGATGGTCCGGATATTTTGCGTGATATTGTCACCGACACTTCCGTCTCCGCGCGTCGCCGCCTGGCGTAGTCTGCCGTTGTCGTAAATGAGCGAAACCGCAACACCGTCCACTTTTGGCTCGATCACCACCGGGATTTTTTCATTCGGCAAAAGTCGCTCGATGCGAGCGTAAAAGTTTTTCACTTCCTCTTCCGAGTAGGTGTTGTCCAGGCTCAGCATCGGAATGAGATGCGAGACTTGCTCGAACGCTTGCAACGGTTTTCCGCCAACACGCTGAGTGGGTGAGTCCGGCGTGACAAGATCAGGAAATCGCGTCTCCAGATCGATCAGTTGCTTGTAAAGCCGGTCGTATTCGCGATCGCTAATTATCGGCGCGGCTTCGTCGTAATAGAGAAGGTCGTGCTTCCGTATCTCATCTCGCAGCTGCTCGATACGGTGTGCGGCTTGCTTCTCGTCCACTGTCATTCTGCACGATACGAGCGCGCCAAATCTCGGCAATAAGTCCGGTCGGTACGCTGCGCCGAGGGAACCTCACAGCGCGCACTGCCTGCCCAGGCTTTCAATTTCCCGCAAAAACAGCTAAGCATAAGAAGTGATTAAACCGAGTGAGAAGATCCTCGGGGTCGAAGGCGGCGGCACTAAAACCGCCTGGGCGCTCGTAGAAACTGTAGCCGGAGTAGACGCATCCAGCTTCGGATTTCGCGTCATCGAGCGGGGAAAACTGCCCCCGTCGAACTTCCGGCTCACTACGCCCGAGCGTCTACGCGTGATTCTTTCTGAGTTGCCAAAGCAAATCGATCGCGCGGGGGTTTTCCTTGCCGGTTGCGGCACAGAAGCGGACCGCCGGTCACTCAAAGAAATCTGTCTCAAGGTCTGGCCAGACGCCAAAATCGTCACAGGCAGTGACCGCGACTCTGGGCTCGCAGCGGCTCTCGATCATGGCGACGGCATTGTGGTTAATGCTGGAAGCGGATCCTCGGTCACCGGACGCCGGGGCGACCGAATCGAGAGAGCCGGCGGGTGGGGGCACATCTTGGGCGACGCTGGAGGCGGTTACTTTCTTTCCATTCAGGCGCTCCGGCTGATCCTGCGGGAACACGATTTGCATCACGGCGAGGTGCAATTCACCGCGAAAATCTTGCACGCGCTTTCGTTGAACAATCTTGATGAACTGGTTCGGTGGGTGCAAACGGCAGACAAAATGGAGATCGCGATGCTAGCGCCGGTGGTGTTTGAAGCCGCAACTGGGGGTGATGCGCGAATGATGGAGATCATCGAAGAAGGCGCACGTGTCCTCTGCGAATATACCGAGGCGGTCGCATCCCGTCTGCATCTGCTTGCGCCAAAAGTCGCGCTGATAGGAGGACTTTTTTATCGCGACTCGACGTACACACACGCTTTCAGGCGCAGACTGAAAAAGAATCTTCCTGATGCTCGCGTGGGAACTGCGGAGCGAGCTCCTGAACTAGG
>CATPBS010000213.1 GCA_955652715.1 uncultured Candidatus Udaeobacter sp. | reverse complement strand
TGATTCACCGATGAGCGCCATTTTCTTGGGCGATGGAGCGGCTGTGAGCGTGTAATGAAATTTGCAAAACGCATGCTCCTGCTCTTGAAAGAAATGATTCGCCGCGGCGACGCTGCGCTTACCCGAGGCGCGCTGAAGACGCGACCAATCGCGCGCCAGGATTGCCAGCGCAGCCAGTCGTCGCTGCGGGTGATTTAATGGACGCGTGCTGCTCAGCCGCCAAGTGTTGGCTGGCAGAATAAATCTTTGCAGCTCATCGCGATGCGGCCACCAGCCGTCCCATAGTTGTCGCACATATTCGCGTGCCGATTTTTTGTAGACGTCGAGATCGGGTGACTCCAGGAAACCGGCTCCGCCGAAGAGCAATGCCTCGCAGTTGCGAACATTTTCACGCAGCAATCGCAGCGGCAAGCGCTGTGCGAGAAGGGTAAACGGTAGCTTGTTTTCTTTGTAACCGAGCGCACTGGCAATTTCCTGAAAAAGCGTTTCGTCGCGTCCGTGGGTATCGATCTTGTTGCGAATCCGGTTCGCTTTTTGTCGCAAACGGAATTGCGCCGCGGCTTGCAGCACGCTGCATACGTGTTCCTCGGGCAAATCTTTGAGCGGTGCCTGACAGCGCCCCGGTCGCGCCAGTGGGACATTCGCGGTAAACGCCTCCGGCAAGGTGACTGGATTGATGCATACTTGGGGAACATTGCTGTTCAATCGTGTGCGTGTGAAGAATTCGCGGTCACTTCTCTCGACAAAAACGTGAAGCACAGTCGATTCGAAGGCTGGATTGGTCGCGTGACCGTGTGTTTCCCAACTGCGATCAAGCAGATCGATCTCGATGCAGCCGCGAACCGGCTCGCTGCCATTTATCCGAATTGCAGCATCGCGAAAGTCAGGACCAGCTTCTCGGTTCCAAGTACCGAATTGGATGATATCTATCCGGTCTCCGGCTGTGCTAACAAATTGTTTGCCGAAATCGCCAGCAAACCAGCGCGCTTGCAGCTCCAGTTCCGATGGCAGTCGCGGCGCAGGAAATAACGTCAACTCGCGGACGCGCGCGGTGTCGCGCAACTCTGCGTAGCGATCTGCGAGCAACGTCATGCTCAGATTATGGGAAGGGCGTCTACAGCTGTCACGCGTCGCGTTATGCGTGCGCTACTCAATCGGACTCGGAGATTGTGTGGCGATCTGCTCTCCGAACGCAGGCCCGCGCAGTCGCTCACGCAGCTCACGAACAATCTGCTCGACTAACGCCGCATGCGCTCGCGGGAAAACGAACGAATACGTTGGGCCTTTCCCGAAAGCAGGTGAAATCACAAGGTTCTCGAACAAAAATCGCGGCTCATGACTTACGGTCGAGCCCTCCAGATCTATCGTGCGCGCGAATGGGCGTCCCCCTTTGCGCGCCACGAAAATGAGTCTGCGCGGTTCTTCGTTCGTGGCGATGAGCGCGCCGAAAAGATTTGCTGGAATGCGCCGGCCGCCCCCGCTGATGCACGGCACACTCCAGGCCACTGTTTCGCCCAAAACATTTTCACGGCCGAAAACAGATGCGAGCCGCGGCGACAATGTGAGCGGCAACTTTACCGGGAGGTCGCGGTCGGCTGGTCCGTTGAGCTTTTTCCAGGCCAGCCAGATTTTCGCTTTCATGGCACGCACAATTTTCGGCGCAAAATAGAAGAAGGCAGCGATACCGATTAGAAAGATCACAAGGGCAAGCACGGGATTGAAATGCACGAGAGCCAGCCCGCCCAGGACCGCAGCGTCTTCGCCAAGACTTACCGCTATGTTCGAAAATGGTTCCGGCGATGTGTTGCTGGCGAGACGCGTCGCTGCTTTCGCGGTGTGCACAACGAGGCTCGTGCCGCCGGCGAGCAATGCGACGATTACAGTCAACGCCGGACTTGGATGGCCGAGTACCTGAATAGCGAGCAAGGCGCCGCCGATCGGGCGAATAATAGTGTGGACCGCGTCCCAGATAGAATCTACCCATGGAATTTTATCAGCGAAAAATTCGAGAAAATACAGAATACCAGCGACCGTGATGATCCACGGGTTGCCGAGGACCTCGAGCGATTGATACTGTGGCACCAGAGTGATCCAGTGAAAATGGATTGCGAGTCCAGTGACGAAAACCGTTAGGTAAAGGTTGATGCCTGCTAGCGCCGCGAGACCGAGAGCGACAGCAAGAAGATCGAGTTTTTGCACGGGGAGATCATACAACGTCGTGAAAAGGTTAAAAGAATTACTATGTTACGAGGGAGTCCCTTTTAACGTCTGAACATTTGTAACCTTTTAACTTCGCCCATAATCTGCGCCATGCTCGACATTCGTTTGATTCGGGAAAAACCGGATTTTGTCCGTGAGCGGCTTGCGACGCGCGGCGGCGGCGATGAAGCGAAGATCGATGAAATCGTGCGTGTAGATGCGGAACGCCGACAACTAGAGACGGCGCTGCAACAATTGAACGCCGATCGTAACCGGTTGAGCAAGGAGATAGGCAGAAAACTTTCGCGTGGCGAAGCGACTGACGAGTTGCTGGAACGTGTTCGCGAAATCGGCGATCAGATTGTAGAGCTT
>CATPBS010000212.1 GCA_955652715.1 uncultured Candidatus Udaeobacter sp. | reverse complement strand
TCTTGGCATACTGTTAATCACGCACTATCAGCGTCTCCTGAACTACATCATTCCCGACCACGTCCATGTGATGGTGGCTGGGCGAATCGTTAGGAGCGGGCGGAAAGAACTCGCTCTCGAGCTCGAGGAGAGAGGTTACGATTGGGCGCGCGAAGGGGCGACTGAACCAGCGTTTAGGTTAACAGGGTAAAATTCACAATGAAAACCGAAACTTCAGCAGTCAACATTAATCGAAGCATCGGGGACTTCTCTTATCCGGAAGCTCACGTGCGCGATGCTGGCGCCGGCCTGAGCGAACAAACCGTTCGCTACATTTCGGACGTCAAAGAGGATCCGGATTGGGTACGCGAGTTTCGCCTCCGAGGTCTAAAGACATTTCTGGAAAAACCGCTCCCAACTCATTGGGCGAGCAAGGATCTCGAAGCGATCGACTTCGACAAAATCCGTTACTATCTCTCGGCCGGGACCGAGGCGAAACGCAGCTGGGACGAAGTACCGGAGGACATCAAGCGTACTTTCGAGCGTCTTGGCATTCCTGAGCAGGAACGTAAATTTCTTGCCGGTGTAGAAGCGCAGTTCGACAGCGAGGCCGTCTATTCGAACATCAAGAAAGCGGTCGGCGAACAGGGTGTCATTTTCGTTGGCTCGACCGAAGGACTGAAACATTATCCGGAAATTTTCCGGAAATGGTTCGGCAAAGTCATCCCGATCGCGGACAACAAATTCAGCGCGCTGAATTCCGCCGTGTTCAGTGGCGGCTCGTTCATTTACGTCCCGCCCGGCGTGAAAGTGAAACACCCGCTGCAGGCTTACTTCCGCATCAACGCCGAAAACTTCGGCCAATTCGAGCGCACCCTCATCATTGCGGATGAAGGCTCGGAAGTGACTTACATGGAGGGCTGCACGGCGCCGAAGTTCAACACTCCAACACTTCACAGCGCTGTCGTAGAACTTGTGGCTCTAAAAGGAGCAAAGATTCAGTACATCACCGTGCAGAACTGGGCGTCCAACGTCTTCAACCTCGTTACAAAACGCGGTCTTGCCCAGGAAAACGCGGAAGTGAAATGGATCGATTGCAACATCGGCTCGCGCCTCACCATGAAATATCCCAGCGTGATTATGAAAGGTCGAAAAGCGCGCGGCGAAGTTCTTTCCATCGCGCTCGCCAACGACGGCCAGCATCAGGACACCGGCGCGAAGATGATTCACGCTGCCGATGAGACAACCAGTAATATTATTTCCAAATCGATCTCCATCGGCAAAGGTCGCGCGACTTACCGCGGCCTGGTCCACGTGCCGAAGCACCTTAAGAATTGCAAGAACAACACGGAATGCGACGCGCTGCTGATCAATTCGACTTCGCGCACGGACACGTATCCGGCTATCACCGTGCGCGGCACCGGCAATGCCGTCCAACACGAAGCCAGTGTCAGCCAGGTCAGCTCCGACCAAATTTTCTACATGCAACAGCGCGGCCTCACTGAGGCGCAGGCGATGAGTTTGAGCGTTAACGGTTTCGTCAACGATCTCGTCCGCCAATTCCCTATGGAATACAGCGTCGAGCTCAAGCGACTGATCGAGCTGGAGATGGAAGGCTCGGTCGGATAGCTTTCCGCCCCAGAAATTCTGTAGCCGGGGTCTCTGACCGCCGTTCTGGTTCCAACACAAAACCAAAGATGTCTTCAGTCGCTGATCACGAAGTCGAGAGATCGGAATCGATTCTTTCCGGGCCGGCCGAGTCGCGCGAATTTCCCGATTGGTTTCGTGATCAGCAGCTCGCAGCCTGGCAACAATTCGAATCGTTGCCGAAGCCGACACGAAAAGATCAGGGTTGGCGATTTGCGAATGTCGGTCTTCTTGATCTGACGCCGTTCAAGTACGGCGATACGTTAGGCGAAGAAGACCGCGCCGCGATTCTCGAGCAATCTCGCGGGCTTGATGAAGTTGCCGGCCGGATGATCTTCGCGGGCGACCAGCTTATCGAGCGCGATGTGATTTCGGACCAACTGAAAAAGCGCGGCGTGATCTTTCAATCGCTCGAGCGCGCTATGGTCGAACACGCCGAGTTGTTCCGCAAACACTTCATGTCGCAACCGATCATCCTCGGCTCGGCGAAGTTTGCGGCTTTGCATCAAGCGCTCGTTTCATCAGGAACATTTCTTTACGTGCCACGCGGCGTCGAGATCGAGTTGCCGATTGAAATTTTCCATTGGCTCAGCGGTAACAATACTTCCGTTTTCCCGCATTTGCTTCTGGTCACGGACGAGCTCGCCAAGGTCACCGTCATTGAGCATTTCCGCTCGGTGGATCGGCATGTGCCTGGATTTGCGTGCGGCGTGAACGATCTCATCGCCGCTCCCGGCGCGAAAGTGACCTATGTTTGCGCGCAGAACTGGGCGGACAATGTCATCGCGCTGCAAATGAACTCGACTGTAGTGGATCACGATGCTTCGGCCATGAGTTTGAATCTGAATCTCGGTTCACGATATTCGCGCTTCGAAAGTTTGAGCCGGCTCGTCGGCGAAGGCGGCCGAAGCGATTTGCTCGCTGTCGCGGTGGCTAAACACCAGCAGGAATTCGACGCGCGCACGTTGCAGGACCACATCTCGCCGCACACCGCGAGCGATCTGCTTTACAAAAACGCGCTCGATGATCGCGCACGCACGATTTTCGGCGGCCTGATCCGCGTGGAACCGCACGCCCATTTTGCCGACGCCTATCAAAAAGTCCGCAACCTCCTCCTGAGCGACGAGGCCGAAGCCAATTCAATGCCCGGCCTCGAAATCCTAGCCGATAACGTCCGCTGCACCCATGGCGCAACGTCCGGTCAGATCGACGAGGACGAACTGTTTTATTTGCGCACCCGTGGCATTCCCGTTCCGATGGCGCAACGCCTCATCGTCACGGGCTTTTTGGACGAAGTGATCCAGCGCCTCAATCACATTGCGATTGCGACACATTTGCATCGCTTGGTTGAAGAAAAATTCGCCGGCTAGTCTAGCGGACCGGCAACTGCCCGAATCGACGACTTATCAAGTTTACCGGCTTTCGGTGCCGCCATTCGCGCTTAACTCGAAATTGATTTTTACATCGTAATGGTCGCCGGTGGCGAGGCCGGCTGGCGGCGCGTCAACTTCGGTCACTCGTTTCCCAATCGCCGCAACGGATTCATCCACGATGACGTTTTCAGACGGTTTGACGATTTCGAATTTGGAAACGCGCCCGTCTTTCTCGATTCGAACTTTGACGAGCGTCGAAATCTTGGTGCTGGAAGCGACGTTGGTAGTCGGCTGCATCCATGCGCTGTAAAAGCGATCGTGCAGCATGTGGCCGTACCAACCGAATTCCGACGCGCTGCTTCCACCGCCCGCACCGCCGCCTTTGCGCGCCGAACCTGTTTTTCCATTTCTGCTCTGAGACGCAGATCCCGTTTTTGCCAAAGCGTTTTTTCCCTTTTTCTCTGACTCCTCGCTCGATTTCGGCGGGCTCGGCTTGGTTTTGGCCGAAGGTTTTGGGGAAGCTTTCGCCACCAGCGTTTTCTTTGGAGTGGCTTTCGGGATTGGTTTTGGCGTTGCCTTCGGTTTCGGCGTAGGAGTTGCAGCGGGCTTTGGCGTAGGTGTCACTGTTGCCGTC
>CATPBS010000211.1 GCA_955652715.1 uncultured Candidatus Udaeobacter sp. | reverse complement strand
TGCGCGGAGGCCAGGTTTTTCTCGCCTTCGATGCGGCGCGTTTAGCTTCGCGGATCGCGACCATTTGCCGAGCGTGGGATTTGGTCAGCTCGCGCCGACTGGTTATCCCGCCGCGGCGGCCGATCTCAGCGAGATATTCTCGCACCTTCTTTTCGGTCTTGGTCATTCTTCGATCATGCATCATAAGCGGCTTATGATATAACACAATTACAACGTAAGGATCGACATGTTTTTACTCCTTTGGGTTAGCGCGTTCGCCAGTGGCGGAGCACGCGATGGCGGGAAGTGGCCGTAGCATGGTGGCGGGTGGTGACGATTAATTCGCGGCGGCGCAGTGTTGCGAGGGCGATTTGGATGGCGCTTTTGGAGAGGCCGGTCGCGTCCGCGAGCATGCGCAGACTTGCTGAGACAGGTTTCCATTTGGCGCGCGCGGCCTGCGCGTAAAGATAAAGATAAACAAGATAGGCGGCCGGTTGCTGATCGTGCCCGATCAGATCGCGCGTAAGAACGTCGAAAACATAATCGTCGATCGGAATGGCTTGTTTGAAACGAGGCATTTTGCTGAAAGTTGAGAGTTGAGAGTCGAATGTTGAGAGTCGCAGATCAATCAATCAGCTATACCGATAAACGGACCCGCCTTCGTCCCGCTGTCGCGGGACTACGGCGCAGCAGGCAGCGATCGTTCTGATCAATATCAGCTATACTTTTAAATGGACAGCACTTTCTCACGTTGCAAGCAGCTCGGTTCTGGACGCGAACGCGGACGCCGATTTACGTTCCGCTCATCATGATTAAGCAAATCAAATTCGTCAGTATCCCCGTGGCTGATCAGAACCGGGCCCTGGATTTTTACACGGACAAACTCGGGTTCACGATCATTACCGATCAACCGTTCGACGAGAAACAGCGCTGGATCGAACTGCGCGTGCCGAAAGCGGAGACGCGAGTGGTGTTGTTCACGCCGGAAGGGGACGAAAAACGCATCGGATCGTTTATGAATATGTCGTATGCGTGCGACGACATCGACAAGACATACGCGGAGCTGAAGAAGCGCGGCGTGGAATTCGAAGGTCCGCCGGAGAAACAACCATGGGGGACCTACGCAATGTTCAAAGACAGCGAGGGCAACCGGTTTGTCGTTTCGGCGGAGTAGAGCCCGGAGCAGCAGCGTCGGCCGGTTCAGAAAAGAATCGAGTGGTCACCACGGAATCACGTTCGACGAAGTAGGAGTTAAGAAGGACGAATTAAGAAGTGGGAAAATCAGCAAGGAATAACTTTGCGATCGCACTAAGCAGTGACCAGTGATCCGCCTCCGCCAAGGCTACGGCGTGACGGGCAAGTGACTAGTGACTAGTGACTAGCGGCAAGTGCCGAGGGCTAGCGACCGGAAATGATTCGCTCGTATTCATCATGCGGACCGATCCAGAACCAATATGCGGTATCGCCTTGAACGTCAGCCAGTGCGCGGTAGTTCGTATTGCCGATCCGAATCGACCAAACTTTGCCGACTTTCTTAAAGTGGAGCGACGGCAGCCGGGGTTCCGAAGCCAGAGGCGATAGGTGTTACGAGCGTTACGGCGAACCGGCCCGGGAAGTTTTCGGTAGGCTTCCCAGAATCTACGGTTCGTTAATGACTTCATCCAACGGTTTCACTCGACCGGCCTTGATATCATCCTTTAATTCAGCGAGCAGGTGATCGAGCTTTCCCGCGTTCGAGTCGCGTTCGATCTGCCTTTCCCAATCGTCCAAGTCGCTAGCTGCCTCAGCAGCGACACGGTCCCAAAGCTCTTGACGTTCTTGGGACGACAAGCTCTTAACCTCTTCGAGAATTTTTTCTACGGTCGCACTCACGGCTTCATAGTCGGCACGGAGGGAATTGAAGGCAAGTCGTAGCGAGAACAATTCTCCTTCTCGCGGCTGGCACAGCCGCCGCTACACCGTTTCGCTAAGGACACGGCTGCCGCTACAGAAGAGTTAACTTCATGTATCATGAGCGGCTTACTATGCGACTAGAAGGTGTTCAGCGAGGACACCAAAGTCCGAGTCGGACTGGCATTACGTCCCCGGAATCCGATGTCAGAAGTCAGCGATCAGTTAGCCGCAGCAGCCCTGGCGAGAGCACGGTCGTTGCAGGCGGTGCGCACAGCTTTCATCTCGGCGCGCAGCACAACCATTCGCGTAGCGACGCCTTTGTATTTCTTCGTGATTCCTATGGTCGTTCGTTTGACCGCGCCCTGGTAGACAAGGCCCTGAAGCTTTTCATAAGCTCGCAAGCGCAGCATCTCTTCGCCGCCACCGGCTGCGTTTCTCTCCCGCAGATTGAGCAAGATAATTTCGAATAACGGCTTGAATTCGAAAGAGGTCTTCGACGAAAGCACAGCGATCAGCTCTTCGGCGATGTTGTCGGGCGCGCGACGTGTGAAAGAGATAGCAGATCGCTTAGACATCTAGGAATATCGCACCGATCCGGGAAATAGCGACAGAGGCAGGGATCAGCCGCCCAGCCATCGGCCACTTCCCGATAGGTGGTATTGGTAGTCTACGCGAAGTGGCCTATCACTGGCGCTAAACTCAGGTACAGTGGCCGCGGTTAAAAATAGAATCATATGAGAAAGAACCGGAAGATGACAGTACGCGGGTCGATTAGCGTTTGCGCGGTCACAGTCGGGGCGTTGCTCTTTTCGCAACCTATTCTGACCTGGGCTCAGACTGCTTCGCCTACCGCGAAGGAAGCGTCGCAAAATGGCGCTTCACTGCGCGACGGGCAGCACGATTTCGACTTCGCTCTCGGCAATTAGAAATTTCATCTAAAAAGACTGGACCATCCGTTGACCGGCTCCAACACCTGGGTGGAACTCGACGGTCATTCGAGCTGTCGAAAAATTTGGGATGGTAAGGCGAACCTTGATGAGGTCGAGGTCTATAGTGCGGATCGGAAGACGCACATCCAGGGTCTGACCCTGCGACTTTACAATCCAGAATCGCATCAGTGGAGTCTTTACTGGGCCAACGCGGCCAAAGGCGCGCTGAGTCTGCCGCCTGTCATTGGCCAGTTTAAGGATGGGCGCGGCGAATTCTACGATCAGGAGGATTACAACGGTCGGGCGATCTTCGTTCGATACGTCTGGTCTGATATCACACCGGCGTCGGCCCACTTTGAACAATCCTTTTCGACCGACGGCGGAAAGACGTGGGAAACGAACTGGATCGCTGATCAGACTCGAGAGAAACCGTAGCTGAGAGAAGGATGGCGTCTGACCCAGACGCCCTACAAAAACTCGTCAGCTGTCACTTGCCATACCGATTCGAGTCCAACGAGCAAAAGGCAATTTGTAGGGTAGGCGCTTCGCTTGCCGAGCTACGCGGTTTTTATTGACATCAGCACCCGGCAAGCGATGCGCTTGCCCTACAATTTTGATTTCCGCTGAGGACAGCGGAGGCTACAGCCATTGTTAAAACGGTGAGCGGACAACGCCGCCGTCAACGCGCAGAGCGGCGCCGTTGGTGGCTGCGCTCAGTGGGCTGCAGACAAACACGACCATGGCCGCGACTTCGTCGGGCGTAGCGAACCGCTTCAGCAGCGAAGTTGGGCGCGCTTTTTCGAAGAATTCCTTTTCCACCTTCCGGCGAGTTTGGCCGCCTTGCGAGGCGAGCGAGCCGACAAAGTCGTTTACCCCTTCGGAGGCGGTCGGTCCCGGCAATACCGCGTTGCACGTTACGCCCGTGCCGGCGCACGCTTCGGCGATGCCGCGCGCGACAGCTATCTGCGCAGTTTTCGTCACACCGTAGTGAATCATCTCGGCCGGGATTTGTATGCCGGACTCGCTCGAGATGAAAACGATTCGACCCCAGCCTCGTTTCTTCATCGACGGAAGATAGGCGCGACTCAGCCGTACGCCGCTCATCACGTTGATCTCGAAAAACCGGAGCCAGTCTGCGTCGGAGATTTGCTCGAATGGTTTCGGTTCGAAAATTCCGAGATTGTTCACGAGCACTTCAACGTCTGGGAAACGTCGCACCACTTCGTCAACGCCAGCTGCGCTGCCGAGATCGACCGCAATCCCTTCAAGTTTCGCGCCAGCGTTGTGTGAACGAATCCGCTCGATCGCAGTGTTGACCCGGTGGTCCGTGCGACCGTTCACGATGACGCGCGCGCCTTCACGGGCGAGTCCATTTGCGATCGCGAAACCGATCCCGGCAGTCGAGCCGGAGACCAGCGCGAGTTTATCTTTCAGTTGTAGGTCCATGGCGGATCATCGCGCGGGAATGCGTCAGTGTCCGCGAAAAAACGGTTGTTCTAAGATCGGTGGTCAGAGACCGCCGCTACAGCAGTTCGGAGCGGCGACCTTTCAGATCGTTTGTCTCAGGATCAGTTGAGAAAAGCGACCATTTGGCCGGTCACTGGCGATGTTCTAATGAGCAGCAATAGAGGGCACAGCTATGCAAACAGGTTCCGAAACAGCAGGCGGCAAAACCGATCAAAGCGGCGGAGTGGATCCGCGAAAAGAAGCGGCTTATTAGCGCGAACAACATTCCAAACAAGCGTACGCGAAGAACTATTCTTACGAGCAATTCGAGCACGCCTATCGCACCGCCTACAATTCATTCCTCAAGTATCCCGGGAAGAAATTCGACGAAGTCGAAGATTCCGTTGCGCTCGACTACGAGAAGGCGAAACCCGGTTCAGCATTGCCATGGGACACGGTGCGTCCCGCAGTAAACGCCGTCTGGGAAAGAATGGCCGGCGTCATCAGTCCGCGCGATCCCGGCCGCGGTGTGCGCGAGTGGATTTGAGCTCGCGCGGAGTTTTTCCGCCGCAGCGTTGCCGAAACGGTTGCCGCTACAGATTCTCGGTATCAGATATCCGTGATCCGCAATCGGCACGCGCTACTTTTTGCCCGCGCGCGTGTAGTTGATCTCCATCGTCTTTTTTTCCTGGCCGCCCTGATTTTCGTACCATTCAAAGGTCATATGGTTGTTGTCGGCGATCTTCAGCACTTCGCGGATCTGTTGCTTCATTCCCGGGATGCCTTCGTATTCGCTGGTGTAGGTGAAGGTTTTCGTTGCGGGATCGTAAGTGCCTTCGGAGAACATGATGCCCGTGCCCATGTTGTCGACCCAGGTGCCGACGAATTTTTTCTTCACGTTGTCGTAACCCTCGATTCCATGCCCTTTGAACGTCATCTCTTTTTTCTTACCGTCGGGACCGGGCGTTTCCATTTTGCCAGTCACATCCATGACGGAGTAGCGACCATCCATGATCGATTTCCTCACCGCGGTGCCTTTGGATTCCTGCGGCTTGGCGTTCGGATCGGGATTCATCCAGAACTTGATGGTGTAATTCCAGTTGCCATCGAGGCCGGAGAGAAGCTTGTGGTTCTCGTTGAGCTTCGAGAGCTCCATCATCTGCTTCATCATCTCCTGCGGGTTCGGCTGGCCGCCTGGAGCTGCTGGTTTTGCCACGCTTGGGCTCGATGCAGTCGCGGGCGATGCGGCAGGGCTTTGCGCAAATGAGGGAGTCGCGATCACTGTCGCGAACAGAATTGTGATTAATGGCATAAGTGTTTTCATAACAGGATCTTGCCAGTGACGAGTAACGAGTGGCAAGTGACAAGTGCGAAAAAAGTTTTGCGACGAGGCGCCGCAAGTCCGAGCCGGACTCGCATTGCATCGAGGCTGCGGGGTCTTTCGAGTTCGCTGCCGCCGGGGTGGATCGGTTGTGCGGAAACTTTGGAAAGGTCGTCTCGGCGAGACGCCCACACGAGCACGCGGGACGCGTGCGCTACCCAGTCTTTTTGCGATAGCGAGTCGATTTTTCTCGAACGACCGCACGTCGATGCGAATTGTCTTTCACCGGATGCGAAGACTTTGGTTTATTAGCCGATTCTTTTGGTGACGATGTGATCACGCGCGCCTTACGCACATCGAAATAATCGAGCACGTCTTCGCCTCGATCGAATTTCTCTTCGAGATTCTTCGCTGTCGTTTCCTTATCCTGCGACTTCCTCATACGTCTCGATCTCGCTTGGCGTGGATTTCCTTGCACCAATAATCCGTTTGGTGCGCCCGGCGGTCGCGCACTACCAAGCGATCATTCGCGTGACTAATTTTTTTAGTTCTGCGGCTGACACAGCCGCCCCTACAGTTCGTACTCCAGCATGTCGCCTACTTTCATGTTGCTCAAAGCAATTCGGCGAATTGCTCCTTTGTTAGACCGGATTCGCGAATCAAGGCACGCAACGTTCCTTTAGCCAACTCGCGATGATTTGGAACCGTGAGCCGGCGTCCGGACGAATGTCGCAGAATGATGTGACTTCCTGTTTGGTGATCGATCGCGTATCCAATTTTACCGAATGCCTTAACCGCATCGGAGCCAGAACGAATAGGCAGCCGGCTCACACAGCGACTTCAACGACGGCTTCAGTGATTGCGCCCGGAATTGGCTCACCATGTTTCTTCAAACTTTCGACGTAGCCTCGAATGGCATCGCGAATGTTCTCAATTGCTTCCTCACGAGTTCTCCCTTGCGAAATGCAGCCGGGCAAAGCCGGACATTCCGCGACAAATACGCCGTCTTCGTCCGGTTCAATCGTGATGCGAAATTTCACGTCGCAAGTCTAGCAATCGCCGGAGGGCTTCGCAACGCGAGAAAGCTTTTATGGCATCCGCGAAGGGCACAATAAGAAGCGAACATTCGGGTGATTTACCCTCCCGCGTAAGATTCTGAAGATGAAACGAGAAAATCCGACTATTGAAATTTGTCCCGGCATCACGCGCCGGACGGTCGCAAACGGTAAGACGATGTATCAGATGATGGCCACGTTAGCGGCGGGGAGTCGCATGCCTGAGCACCGACACGAGCAGGAGCAGATCGTTCACATCCTGGAAGGCCGGATGCGGCTCATCGTTGATGGCGTGCCGCACGAGCTTGTAACTGGCGATTCTTTCTATCTCGCGAGCAATGTTCCGCATGGTGTCGAAGTGATCTTACCGACACGCGTGCTCGATACCTTTAGTCCACCTCGCGATGATTATCTGGCGATCGACAAAGAAAGAATGGCGAGTGATCGGTGATTAGATTGAAAAGCAAATGAGTATGGAAGCGAACGAGCTACCCAAGCTAGACGAGGTCATCCTTGGCGAAATCCAGGTGCTCCTCGCTGAGAAACGAACTGCGCTGTCTGCCCTGCGCACCGGTATCGCAGTCTTCGCTTTGCCTCTGTCGGTCCTGAGCGCGCTCATCGCGACGTCGCGCTATTACAGCATGGAGAAGGTGATGCCGCTGTTGGCGCCGCTGCTGCTCCTGAACCTTGGTCTGGTCGTGCTCGGCTGTTGGCTAGTCTTCCGTTCCATCCACCGCATTCACCACTTTGAGCACCGCATCCGAGAGCTCAGCCAGAAGTATCGGTCAATCGCGCAGTTTATAGAGTAGCGCCAACGAAGTTGCCCTACCGCGTATGGCCAGCGAGGGGACGGCGAGGCGGCGTTTGGAATTTCGCTTGGCCGGATAGCTAAGCTCTGTTGTAACGATTTGTTCCTTCAATTTCGGATGGATCACGCGTACTTTTCGCACGTACTTACGCTAATAATCCGAATCGCCGAGCTAGAATAGTTCAGTCGTTTGTCTGGACCCAAGCTCGCGATGAATATTCCAGACTGATGCGTGCCGTCGTCATCACATCTCATGGCGGGGTCGACGGAATGGGTGTGCTGGAGGTCGAGTCCCCACCGGCGCCAGTGGCTGATCGCGTTCGCGTCCGTGTGCACGCGGCGGGACTGAACCGCGCCGATATCCTGCAACGACGCGGAAGTTATCCTCCGCCTCCGGGTTATCCGCAGAACATTCCTGGTTTGGAATTCGCCGGTGAAGTGGACGCGATCGGCGATGCAGTCGGCGCTTGGAAAATTGGTGATCGCGTTTTTGGAATCACTGCCGGTGGCGCGCAGGCAGAGCTTGTGGTCGTGCCAGAGAGTAATCTTGCCCGTGTTCCGGCGGTGCTTGATTGGGCGCAGGCGGGTGCCATGCCGGAAACGTTCATCACCGCGCACGACGCGCTTTTCACTCGGGCGGGCGTTCACATGGGCGAGCGCATTCTCATTCACGCAGCCGCGTCCGGCGTCGGCACAGCGGCGATCCAATTGGGCCACGCTTCCGGCGCGACGGTTTATGGCACCTCGCGCACGGCGGACAAGCTAGAGCGCATTCGCGACTTGAACCTCGGACTGGATGGGAGCGTAGGGGTCGGCGATACGCCCCCGAAGTTTGTGGAAGCGGTGCAAAACTGGACGGCCGGGGCTGGCATCGACGTGATTCTCGACCTCGTGGGCGGTAACTACTTCTCAGCAAATCTCGAAGCGCTCGCGTCACGAGGCCGGTTGATTTGCGTCGGGACCATGGCTGGCGCGAAATCAGAGATCGATCTCGGGCTGGTCATGCGGAAACGGGTGACGATTGTCGGCACGATGCTCCGCAGCCGTTCGATCGAAGAAAAAGCCGAAGCCACTCGACTCTTCGCCGCTTCCGTTCTTCCGCTGGTATCACGCGGCGCGATCCGTCCGGTGATCGACCGAGTCTATCCTGTCGATGAAATTCGCGAGGCGCATGAGCGTATGGAATCCAACGTCGGCTTCGGCAAAATCGTGCTGACGTTTTCGTGAAAGTGGGAACTGGGAGATTGATGTTAGAAGTTGTGAAATCGGGTTGAGTCGTGGCGCCGACGCAAGGTTTCGAATGCAGTCCAGCAGAAGACCAGCCAGAAGAGGCCGGCCGCGAGGGCGCCGAGAACGTCGGTCAGGTAATGGGCCCCCAGATAAATCCGGGTGAGCCCGATGAGCAGGATCCAGAAGCAGGCCCCCACTGCACAAGCCAGACGCGCGGCGCGGTTCCGGACGTTTTTCCACGCGAGCAAGGCGAGCAAACCGTAGAGCAAAGTCGCTCCCATGGTGTGCCCGCTGGGGAAACCGTAACTGGAAAGCGTCACCAGCGGGTTCTCCAACACGGGGCGTTCGCGATGGAAAAAATGTTTCAGAACCACGTTAAGCGTGCTGCCGCCGACCATGACGAGCGCGACCAAAGAAGCGTTGAGCCAATCACGGCGCGAGACCAAGAACAACGCTACGCCAATGGAAACAGCCGTCAGCCACCCAACCGAGCCGAAGAATGAAATCGTTCGCGCAACTTGAGTGATGGTCGGAGAGGCGTGCTGATGAAACCAGACCGCGACGTGTCGATCGACCTGCACAATCGGGTCTCCATGAGATACGTCCTCGGCGATTTCACCGAAACACCAGCCGCAAATCAAAACAACGAGAACGCCGACGGTCAGATGCAAACCGGCGTAGCCGGGCGCTGAAAGCCGGTTCTGTAAAAACCGAATCTGTTTATGGAACCTCCTTGGTGTCATGTCGGCGTCCAGCCATTCCCGGTCCGGACAAATCGTTCAGTTGAGAAAAGGTCGAACGCGCCACGCTTCGGTTGCCAATGGTATCGGGCAATGGTTGTGAGTGGCGGTTCGATCTGAATCACGTTTAGGGAATTAGGCTGACCTCGTCCGCGGATGGAGGTGGTCGTGCCCGAGGCGATGATGAGCGCCGAGTAATCGTCGATTTTATAGCGCGTGGTGGTGCGGCTCGTTCCGGCGACGTGAAAATGGCCGGCCAGCAACATATCGACTGGAATCTGAGCGAGGGTTTTCATAGCCAGTCGGGCACGAAGCACGACTCGATCGCCTTCGACGCCGGGCGGCAGATCGAACGGATGATGCGTGACGACAACTTTGATGTGTGTCGGCGGCACGGTGGCAAATCGAGCGCGCAAGTCTGCGAGTTGCCGGCGACTGATTCGGCCGTTCTTACCCGTAAGGGCGCGAGCCGTGTTGGCGTCGGCGACAGCGATCTCATCGTCGGCATAGAACGGCTCCAGATCGTCCGCACTGCGCCCTCGAGACGGAGCGGCAGATGCAGGTCCTTGGCGAAGTGATTGAGCGTACCGAGCGGCAATACTCCCAACATTTTTTCCGTGCCCGCCACCTCGGACGTGACAGTGTTGACGGTTCCTTCGCCTCCAGCGGCCACGATGGTTTCGTGATTTTCAGCCACAGCCTGTTTGGCTGCGGTGCTCACATCCTTTCCAGCCACCGAAATAATTTCAGCATTCACACCGGCCGCGCCGAACAATTCCGCGATCGTCGGTTGCAGATTACCGGACTTGGCCTTACGCGCACCGGCGTTCAGGATGACGATCATCCTAGTTGAATCGAATCTGCCGCTGGCCGTGATGGGTGAACGTTGCTGATGGAGTGGGGGAGTCAGGAATCAGCGGTGCTCCAGATTTATTTCCTCACATCGATAAAGATTTGCCAGCGCTTTACGGTCTCCAGTTTGAGAATGCCGTTCTTCATCCACGGATCATTTCTCAGTTTTTCTCTCACCTCATTTTCATCTTCAGCGTTGAAGATCAACAGAGAGCCGCCTTCATCAACCAGAGGACCGCCCATCAAAATGAAACCGTCAGCAACGTGTTGATCGATAAACGCTGCATGCTCGTCCCAAAACGCCTACTCACGCGTATCTTTCGAAAAATCGCGGTTCGGACCGGCCGAAGAAATTGCCAGAAATGTATTTTTCATTACCGCCGAACTTCAGATGCGGACGTGCTGCATCAACCATTCGGTTCGTCTGCAATTCGCAGCACAACTTTTCCGCGCGTGTGGTGCGTGGCGGCCTGTTGTTGTGCTGCGATTGCTTCACCGAGCGGCAAAACTTGTGTCACGATTGGCTTGATCTTTCCCGCGTCGATCAGCTGCGCGATTTCTGAGAGGTCTGCTGCATCCGGATGAACGGAGATCGCTGCTCCATGAATCCCGCGTTTCTTGAGCTCGGCCCGATCGGGAAGCGCGACCAGCGACATCACAATGCCACCTTTCTTAACCACGTCGTAAGAACGGGCGAGCGTTTCTTTGCCCACCGGATCGAGCACGACGTCCACATCTTTGGCAACGTCTTCAAACCGGGTCTTTGTATAATCTACTGCCACGTCTGCACCGAGCCGCTTAAGAAGATCCTGGTTTGCAGTTGAGGCGGTCGCGATGACGCGCGCACCACGCGCTCTGGCGATCTGCACCGCAAAGCTGCCAACCCCACCTGAGCCGCCGTGAATCAGAATGGTTTGTCCCGCCTGCAGCTTCGCTACATCGACTAATGCCTGCCAGGCGGTCAAAGCACCCATGGGCACTGACGCGGCTTCGACAAAGTTTAGCGACTTCGGTTTCGGAGCCACTTCCCATTCCTTAACTGTGACGTAATCTGCCCAGCCGCCGCCGAAAGTTGGATAGCCGTAAACCGCATCGCCCACTTTGAGTTTTGTCACGTTAGAGCCGGTTTTCTCCACGAGCCCGGCGATCTCGTAGCCCGGGATCAGCGGTAAATGCGTGCCGAATTCGCGGGCGTATTTTCCGCTGAGTGTAAGCGGGTCGGCCGGGTTTACGCCGCTCGCGATTACGCGCACAAGCGCTTCATCCTCCTTCGGCTCGGGCCGCGGCACCTGTTCGAATTTCAGGACCTCTGTCGAGTCGTATTTATGCGCTACTACCTCCTTTATCATCGGCTTTTCGTCGGCGCGTGTAACGGCAGGAGAGAAGAAAATTGTTAGACTTAAAATCGCCAATGCGCGGCGAGAGATCTGCATGACGTTCAGCTTCGCGTGCGATTGCCTATGGCGCGAACCCGAAATCGCGCAACGCTTTTTCATTTGTCCACGTTTCGATTGAAGCCAGCTATCCTGAGTGCACAGTAATTAGAACGACCGTGAAATCTGATGTCGCAGTCCAGAATCCGAGCACGCGGAAGCTCATAGTCATTCTCGCCGTGCTGATAGGCGTTTGCGTGGTATCGCTCGTCATCGCTGGTGTTACCAGCTTGATCTCGTTAGCCGACAGAATCCACCCAGTGGCTGGTACCATTGTATTCTGGAGTGTTTGCGCGGCGGCTGGATTTTTCGCGCTCTACTGCGCGGTTGCATATGCAAAACTTCCCCCTGCGCTTGTCCCGCCAGAAGAAGATTCGGGTCCGAAGTACGACGCCTATTTGCAGGCGCTCCGCGCCAGACTCGCCGCAAATCCGCGAACGCGAGATAAGCCTCTCATCACAAAGGAAGAGATCGAAAATGCAGTTGGACATCTGTCAGTGGAAGCGGATTCAGTTGTTCGCAGGACAGCGAGCACGGTATTTCTTAGCACGGCCCTGATGCAAAATGGCCGGCTGGATGGACTCATCGTCCTCCTTACTCAAATTAACATGATCGGACGTATCGCCCGGATTTACGTCCAGCGGCCGTCTCCTCGCGAATTGGCGCGGTTGTATGCGAATGTTGCCGGCACAGCTTTCGTTGCGAGCGGGCTCGAATCACTTGACCTGGGAGAAATGGTTGCGCCCCTCGCCGTCTCAGTCGTGCCGGCGCTTAAAGGCGGAATTCCAGGCATGAGCGGCATCTCCGCATTGCTAGTGCGCTGCGTGTCCAATGGCGCTGCGAACGCGTTCCTCACGCTGCGCGTGGGAGAAGTGGCGCGACGTTACTGCGAACTTACGTCACGATGTCCGCCTGAGCTTATTCGGAAATCTGCTACAGCTGCAGCTGTTCAGCATCTTGGCCGCATCGTGCGCGAAAACGGCGCACTGGTTGTGAAGAAAATTTGGGCAAGCACCGGACGCGCCCTGATCGACGGCGGCGTATCAAAAGCGGAAGATATCGCGGGCGCGACACGGGATCTTTTTGATAGAATTTCGCCCTGGCGCCTGAAGGAGGAAGATCCGGCCACGCGTCCGTGATCAATCGAGACGACTCTCAGTAGTTGCGTTGCCTGTTTCTGCCGCGCGTTCCTGGCATTTTTTTAAATCGAGTTTGCCCGAGGCAAGGACCGGGATTGCTTCGACGCGCTGGACGCTCTTTGGAATCCACAAGTTTGGAACACCTGCTTCCTGAAGTTTTTTGCGCAGGTCGACAAGATTGATATCTACCGCGCTGAGCAGCACGAGCGCTTCGCCTTTGGCCTCGTCCTGTACGCCCACAATCGCGATGGGGCGCTCGTCTTTTCCGGATAGCTCCAGTAGATCGATGATTTTTTGTTCGATTGCTTCGTGCGGCACCATTTCGCCGCCGATCTTTGAAAAACGCGACAGGCGTCCTTCGATGTAAAGGAACCCGTCTTCATCGAACCGGCCGATGTCGCCCGTTTTCAGCCAGCCGTCCCGCAGGACTTCTGCGGTTCGTTTGGGATCGTGCAGATAACCTTCAAAAATATTTGGCCCGCGCAGCCAGAGCATTCCGGTTTCGTGCAGCGAAAGTTTCCGGTCCGTTTCCGGTTCGCGAATTTCCGCGGCGATTCCGGGCGCGAGTCTGCCGACTGATCCCAAACGGGCCGATGGTTGTACGTGTTCCCCGGGCTTTCTCGGCTCCGGTCCGGGCAAATTGACGCTGACTACCGGCGCAGTCTCAGTGAGCCCGTAGCCTTCGAAAACTTCTTTGTGGAAGCGCTTCTCAAAATGACTGGCAAGATCTAGAGGCAATTTCTCGGCGCCGACGATGATGAGCCGCAAACTGCGGAGCTGCTCCGGCTCGGCTTTGCGCAGGTACAAACGGAGAAAAGTGGGCGTCGCGAGCAGGAATGTCAGCTTATATCTGTCAATCAATGCTGCGCACCTGCCGGCTTCCAACGGATTTGGATATGTCGCGATGCGCACGCCTTCGATAAGCGGATACCAGAGTGTGACTGTCGATCCGAACGTGTGAAAAAAAGGCAGCGACGCGAGGATGGCATCGGTTTTTCTGGCATCGAGCAGTTCCCGGAACTGCGAGACATTTCCGACGACGTTGCGGTGGCTGATCACAACACCTTTTGGCTCTCCGGTCGTTCCGCTTGTAAAGAGCAAGACTGCTTCGGCGTGACCGCCTTTTCTTGGAATTTGCAAAAGCCGCAAAAGTAATCGCGCGGGAATCAGGACTGCCATGATCCACCAGAAGATGATCTGGCGTTTCATCGCCGGCATCAGTTCGTCCAATTTCAAAACGCGTTCCGGCCATGGAAAATCTTTGAGTCGTTCCATGAATTGCGTGGCTGAAATTGCGACTCGCAGATTGGCGCGCCTGCAGCAAGATTCATTTGCCGCGCGTCCCATCGTGAAATTAAGGTCAACGGGAACCTTGTCTGCCAGCGTAACAGCCAAATTTGCCAGCATCGATCCCTTGCTGGCGGGCAAAACGATGGCTATTCGTTTATCGGAAAATTCCTTTCGAAGATGGCGACTCAACGCGGCCGCCGCGCCGAGCAATTTGGCCCGGCTTAGCTTTGTGTGATCGGTTCCGTCGATCACTGTTGTCCGGAAGGGGTGGCGCTTGAGGCCGCGCACGC
>CATPBS010000210.1 GCA_955652715.1 uncultured Candidatus Udaeobacter sp. | reverse complement strand
CGTTTTCAAAGCAGTCCACCAGGCAAACTCCGGCCCGGCGCCACTCAATTCGATAAAAAGGAACGCCGCGCCGATACTTGTCCAGACGACGACCAGATCGCTCCAGGCGTGGTAGGCAAGCAATTGAAACGTATAAACCGCTGCCAGAATCACGGCGATCCATTTTGCCATGATCCGGAGAAACAACTCGACGCGCGGATAGATTGTGGCGAAGGCAACAAAAATTCCAAAGTGCAACGCCTGCGAACCAGCGAGCACAGACCGTTGCCACAGGCCCCACATTGTGAGCAGCGCCGCGGGTGTGATCAGCAAAATGACATAAAGCACTATGTAAGCGCGTCGCCCGATAAAGCGTTCCACTTCCCGCCCAAATACGAACAGCAAGTACATCTCGATTGCGAACCACAGCAGCCCCGACGGCGCATGAACGAACGCGTAAGTGAACAGGCGCCAGACCTGACCGCCATACCAGATCGCAGCGCTGTCGAACTGCAGCCAACTTAAGACAGAGCCGGCGCCGAACGCTACGAGGATAGCCGCGAAAACCGCCGCGGCGACATGCAACCCTACCAGCATCGTGGTGACATCCACTGGATAGCGACCCATCCACGCAACCGGCCGATAATCATCGGAGGTGGTGACCCCGAACATATTTTCAATTAATGCTGCGCATTGTGTCTACGCAAGCGTGATTCGTGATTCCTTAAATGTCATGCCGTTACATCGGGGAAACACTTCAACGTTTCAGCGTGGCGAAGCCGTCCATTCGTGGTTAGACTGAACGTCTTCGTTTCATGAGAAATCCCGCGCCAGCCATATTCCCACCAAATGGGATCGGGGACGCAAGGCCTGCCAATCAAGCCGTGCTCGATTGGGTGCACGATGTCGCGAGTCTCACAGAACCGGAAAACGTTTTCTGGTGCGACGGTTCGGATCGGGAAAATGAGTTCCTGATCGCTGAATCGCTCAAACAAGATGTCCTGATCAAACTGAACCAGAAGAAGGTTCCGGGCTCGTATTTGCATCGCTCCAATCCAAATGATGTGGCACGAGTCGAGCAATTCACGTTCGTCTGCACGCCTACGAAAGAGGAGGCCGGTCCAACCAACAATTGGTCTGATCCCGCAGAAACGTACACAAAACTTCGCGGCCTGCTCAAAGGCGCGATGCGCGGGCGCACCCTGTTTGTTATTCCTTACATCATGGGGCCGCCGGATTCGCCGCTGACCAAAGTTGGGTTCGAGATCACTGATTCAAAATACGTCGTGCTCAACATGCGGATCATGACGCGCATGGGCGAGGTCGCTGTGAAACGGCTCGGCAACGATCCAAACGCGGAGTGGAACCGCGGCGTGCATTCGCTGCTGGATATTAATCCTGAGCGCCGCTTCATCTGTCATTTTCCGCAGGACAACGCGATCATTTCTGTTGGTTCAGGTTATGGCGGCAACGTTTTACTGAGCAAGAAGTGTCTTGCCCTGCGCATCGGTTCTTATCTGGCGCGCAAACAAGGCTGGCTCGCCGAGCACATGCTGATCCTCGGTGTGGAATCACCGGAGGGAAAAAAACATTACGTGGCCGCGGCATTCCCCAGCGCGTGCGGCAAAACCAATTTCGCCATGCTCATTCCACCCGAACATTTCAAAGGCTGGAAGGTGACGACTGTCGGTGACGACATCGCATGGATGCAGGTTCGCGATGGTAGGCTTTATGCCGTGAATCCGGAGAACGGTTACTTCGGCGTCGTGCCCGGCACGAGCTCCAAATCAAATCCAAACGCAATGCGATCGATCGCGCACGACACGATATACACCAATGTCGCCCTGACCGACGACGAGGACGCGTGGTGGGAAGGCAAAGATGGCGCGCCACCGGCTCACGCCATCGATTGGCGTCGCAACGATTGGACGCCTGACTCCAAAGAGAAGGCCGCGCATCCGAACAGCCGATTCACCACGCCGATGCGCAATAACCCGGCGCTCGATCCCGATGTCGAAAAAGGCGAAGGCGTGCCGATCAGCGCCATCATTTTCGGTGGACGCCGCAGCGGTACAGTCCCTCTCGTGTATCAGGCCTTCGATTGGAGTCACGGTGTTTATCTCGGCGCGACGATGGCCTCGGAGACGACCGCCGCTGCGACCGGCGCTGTTGGTCAGGTGCGACGAGATCCAATGGCGATGTTGCCGTTCTGCGGATATAACATCGGCGACTATTTCCAGCACTGGCTCGACATTGGAAAACGGCTGGCTAATCCACCGCGGATTTTTGGTGTGAATTGGTTTCGCAAGGGCGCAGACGGAAAATTCCTCTGGCCCGGGTTTGGTGAAAATATGCGCGTGTTGAAGTGGATTATTGATTGCTGTGAAGGAACCGGCGGCGCACTCAAATCGCCCATCGGCTTGCTACCCAGCATTCACGACATCGATCTCGCAGGCCTCGAGCTCGATCACAAATGCATCGACGAGCTGCTCGAGATTGATCACGAGCAATGGCAAAAGGAGATTGCCGCACACAAAACGTTTTTCGATTCGTTAGGCGGCGTGGTGCCGAAAGCGTTGTTGAAACAGCGCGAGCAGCTCGCCGCGCGTTTTGAAGGATAATCTGTAGGGGACGCTGTTAGCGTGCCCGGGAAGCCGGCGGCTTCCCCTACAGGATCGGCAGATTACGCGTTGGGGAATTTGCGAAGCGCGCTTCCATCTGAAATACTTTCCAGTGGGTTGGAAGATTGGGAAGAAAGACCGGCTTGTCGCGCCAGCGCGGAATGATTGCGTCGAAGTTCGCGGAGCGCACCAGAATAATCTTAAGGGTATCGATGTCGATCTTCCGCTGGGGAAATTGACGGTTGTCACCGGCCCCAGTGGCAGCGGCAAATCCAGCCTGGCGTTCGAAACAATTTATGCCGAAGGCCAGCGGCGTTACGTCGAGACGTTCAGCCCTTACATGCGGCAGTTCCTCGACCGCATGGACAAGCCGCGCGTGGACGACATCCGCGGCATTCCGCCTGCCATTGCCATCGAGCAATCCAATCCCGTCAAGACATCGCGTTCAACTGTCGGGACAATGACGGAGATCAATGATTATTTGAAGTTGCTTTGGCCACGTGTCGCGAAAGCGTTCTGCCCGAATTGTGGTCGCGGAATCCGCCCGGAAACCGCGCAGTCGATTGCTCAGCAAATCATGACGCAATTCGCTGGTTGTCATTCCGAGCGGAGTGAAGCGAAGCGGAACGAAGTCGAGAAAACTCGTGCTGCTTCAGAAAAATCGAGAGATCCTTCGACTGCGCTACGCTCCGCTCAGGATGACAAGAAGGGAAAACCGGCAACCGTTCTCATCACATTTTGGGTCGCAGTGCCCGCAAAAACGCAGCCGCGTGCGTTTTTCGATTTTCTCCAGCAGCAGGGTTACCTGCGCGTTTGGATCGATAACGAAATCGTGCGCGTGGACGCCGATCCAAAAATCAGACGGCTTGGTGCTCGCGTGCAGGTTATCCAAGACCGCATCGCGATCGGTGAAGAAAATCGCGCGCGATTAGTTGAAGCAATCGAAACGGCGCTGCGTTTTGGGAAAGGCAAAGTCAGCGTCGTGCCGATTTCGGAAAACGCTCAACGCTCGGCATCTAGCGTCCAACGTCCAACTGCTCACGATTCACGAGTCACGGTTCACGAACTCCCATTTTCCACCGGCTGGCACTGTGCCTATTGCGATCTGGATATTCGCGCCTCCACACCCGGGCTTTTCAGTTTTAATAATCCGCTCGGCGCCTGCCCGGAATGCCGCGGCTTTGGTCGGACGATCGCGATTGACTTGAACAAGGCGATTCCAGACCGCAGCCTGAGCATCAAACAAGGCGTGGTGCGCGTTTTTCGCGGCGCCGAGTTTGGCGAATCGCAGAAGGATTTGCTTCGAGCGTGCGCGCGCCAGGACATCGACATTAATGTTTCGTTCGAGCAATTGCCCAAGGCCGACCAGGATTTTGTTATCGAAGGCGAAAAGCGATCAGGCGATTACACCGAAGAAGACTACGAATACGATCGGTGGTACGGCGTCCGCGGCTTTTTTCGGTGGCTCGAGAGCAAGACTTACAAGATGCATGTCCGCGTTTTGCTCAGTCGCTATCGCGCTTACATCACCTGTCCCAGGTGTAAGGGGGGACGCTATCAGCCGGAAACGCTCAATTACAAAATTGTGGCGCAGGTCTCCGACCATCGGGACGGCAATCAGAGATCGCCTCTACAGCTGACCCTGCCAGCGTTTCAGGCACTTTCGATTTCCGATGCACACGATTTTCTGAGCAAGATGGATATAGCACCGAACGATTCTACCGCCGAGATGCTGCGCGGCGAAATCCGCGCGCGCCTCAATTATCTGTGCGAAGTCGGGGTCGGTTATCTTACTCTCGATCGCTCGACGCGCACGTTGAGCGGCGGCGAAGTCCAGCGCGTGAACCTCACGACATGCCTTGGCGCGTCCCTCGTGAACACGCTGTTTGTCATGGACGAACCGAGCATCGGATTGCATCCGCGTGATGTCGGCCAACTCGTGCGCGTGATGCATAATTTGCGTGACAAAGGCAACACGCTTCTGGTGGTCGAGCACGAGGAACAAATCATTCGCGCCGCAGATAATTTGATCGATATCGGTCCGGGACGCGGCGAACAGGGGGGCGAATTGGTGTGGAGCGGCCCGATGGATCAGTTTGTAAGTGGAGACGGCGCGCCTCCGTCTTTGACGCGCGATTACCTCAGCGGCCGCAAATCAATTCCGATGCCGAAATCGCGGCGAAGGTGGACCTCAGCGATCAGGGTCGTTGGCGCGCGGCAGCACAACCTCAAAAACATCGACGTCGATCTACCGTTGGGGGTGTTCGCGTGCGTGACGGGCGTTTCGGGTTCGGGCAAATCCACACTCATTCACGATGTGCTTTACCGGAATCTCTTGCGCGCGAAAGGGCAATCGTCAGATCAGGAGCCGGGCACATGCAAATCAGTAATCGGCGCGCACCGCGTTGGCGACATTGTGATGGTCGATCAGGCATTGCTGGCGCGCACTCCGCGGTCAACTCCGATTCTTTATCTCGGTCTGTTTGATCGCGTCCGCGAATTGTTCGCCGCGCAACCGGAGGCGATGGCGCAAGGGCTGACTGCAGGCGCGTTTTCTTTCAATTCTGGCAACGGTCGCTGCGAGCGTTGCTCGGGCACCGGATACGAAAAGATCGAGATGCAATTTTTGAGTGATCTTTTCGTGCGTTGCGCGGAATGCGAAGGCAAACGTTTCCAGCCGCACGCCCTAAAAGTGCGCCTACATGACAAATCGATTCACGACGTTCTCCAGTTGACGGTCAGCGAAGCGATTCAATT
>CATPBS010000209.1 GCA_955652715.1 uncultured Candidatus Udaeobacter sp. | reverse complement strand
GCATTCAATCCAGCGATTGAAAGATGAGGGTGGTGAAATCCTGGACGGCGGGGAGCGGCTCACCGTTCCCGGCGACTGTTACATGAAGCCGTGCCTTGCGACCGCAAAGCCGGATTTCGAGATCGTGAAGCACGAAACGTTTGGCCCATTGCTTTACTTGATGACCTATCGCGATTTCAACGAAGCGATTGCGATCCACAATAACGTTCCGCAAGGTTTGACCTCCTCGATTTTTACGAACGATGTGCGTGAAGCGGAGAAATTCGTCAGCGCGGTCGGAAGCGATTGCGGCATCGCGAACGTGAATACCGGAACTAGCGGCGCGGAGATTGGCGGCGCGTTCGGCGGCGAGAAAAATACCGGCGGCGGCCGTGAGAGCGGCAGCGATTGCTGGAAGAGTTACATGCGTCGCCAGACGAACACGATCAATTTTTCGAGCGAGCTGCCGCTGGCGCAGGGAATTCAATTCGGGGCCGGCGAGGGGAGTTCGACAGTATAAATTTTTAGGGAGACGCCTGTAGCCACGGCCCTGTGGGCCGTCTTTTCAACGATAGCGCTCGTCTTTTTGACCGGCCGCAGGGCCGGTGGCTACAGAGGAAGCCTAATGCGCCGTGGTCAGTTCGAATAGTTCGTCAAGCTTCTCAGCAATATCCAAATTCATGATGAACTTCTGCAGGTTTTTGCACTGATCCTTGCCAATCACGTCGCCGCCTAGCGCGTTGAATTTCACCGAGATTTCTTCTTCGGTCATGGGATCGCGCGGATCCCCCTTGGGAACATCGACCCGCGTGGAATACGATTTGCCGTCATTAGTCGTGATCGTTACGCGACTGGGCTGGAACTTGGGAAACAGCGCTTCGAACTCTTCGTTGGCGACCACTTTCACTTTGTCCATGATCGGGATGAGGGATTGATCGTGCACCCGCTCTTCTTTGAATTGCAGCGGCGTCACCATGCCGTCCACGAGGCCGACCGCCATGCAATAGGGCAGCGAATGATCGGCGGTTTCTTTGGAGGTCGGCCGATATTTGTGCGGATCGCCGAGAATATCCGCGGCGCGCGCGATCACTTCGACTTTGATTTCTTTCACGTCCGCGGCCTTGATCTTGTTCTCCTTTACCGTTTTCATCATGGCGGTGAGTGGTGCGTGACTCAGCGCTTCAATCGGGAAGCTTTTCATCCCGCAATCGAGGATTCGATAGTGCGACTTTGGTGAATTCGGTAGGTCCTTGACCAACGCGTCGCCGTCGAAGCTGGCCGGTTGTCCCTTGTATTGCACATGACCAAACACGGCAAACAAACCTTCCTTGCCATCGATGATGTGCTCTGGCCCGGAAAATCCTTCGCGCGCGAGCAGCGCGCTCTCGGCGCCCATGCGTCCCGCCCACGGGTCGACGGTGTTTTTCATGTTTGTCAGCTTGCCGGCTGTCACCGCACCCGGACAAAATGTTCGTGACGCGCTGATACCGATCGCGGAGACCATTTGCTCGGGCGTGAGATTTAGCAGGCGCCCCGAGGCAACCGGCGCTGCGAATGCGCTCAATGTCGCATGATGCCACCCATATTCGCGCACGCCCGGACGCCCGATTTCGCAAAGACGCATTTCAATTTCGTAGGCGATGATGGTGGCGAGAATTAAATCTTTGCCGCTCAAGCCTTCGCTTTCACAAAGTGCCAGTGGCGCGGCGATGAGATCGCTCGGATGACATGGATCGGCTTTCCAATAGATGTCGTTGTAATCCATGGCCCGGATCATGTGGCCGTTCAAAAACGCGGCATCGACTGGGTTCGTCTTGAACCCAGACACGAACGCGGTCGCGCTGCCCTTTTTCCCGCCCTTGCCACCTGACGAGTCCGCCGTGGCGGACATCGCGCGATAATGGTTCAGCAAAATCTTGGCGTCATCCTGCTGACTCCCACCCAGCGCACAGCCGATTGAATCGAACCAGAATAATTTGGCCGCTTGAATCGCCTCTGGCGAAAGATGCTCGTAATTAAGTGAACACGTCCATTCGGCGATGGTGTATGAGAGAAGACGTTTCGATTCGGTTGGTTGTTGTGCCATGGCGATGTGGATCTTTTCGGCTTAAGACCTTGATCGGGCCGCCCCAGGTTTTCAAGCTGCTTCCCTCGGTGACAAAAACCACAAGCACGGGGTTAGCGCGGTCTCGTAGAAGTTTTGAGCGCAATTTGGAATAATGCTGATCTTGCTCATAGATTGACCGTGTGGCAAAAGCAAAGCCATGAACACGCGCGAGCGGGAGCCGCGTGGGTAGGCGGTGACGCAGCTAGGGTAGCTGGCGCGAGCGCGGGAGCGCGAGTGACCAATCCTTAGGATGCAAACTTCGATGATTTCACGTATTCCTTGGCGTTTGAAGCGAAGCCCCACGATGTAAGAAAATGAGGGTCCACAACTTCTTCGGGGAGCTGAAGCGGCGCAACGTTTACAAGGTTGCCGTCGCCTACGCCATCGTCGGCTGGCTCCTGGTTCAAATAGCCACGCAGGTTTTCCCGTTTCTGGAGATTCCGACCTGGGTCGTGCGGTTGGTCATCGTG
>CATPBS010000208.1 GCA_955652715.1 uncultured Candidatus Udaeobacter sp. | reverse complement strand
TGATATGGCCGTTCCCTTGGATTCCCACCCAGTGGCACCCAACGGCCAAAACGACGCACGCCGCCGGAAAAATGATCGTGATCTTCTTCATGCGAATATGATTTCTTAGTTACGATGCGGTAATGTCTCGAGTTAGATTCAAGAAAATTCTGCGATCTCCCGCCAGTTGTCATTCCGAGCGAAGTCGAGGAATCTCTTGCTGCTCGAGGGCTAAAAAGATCAGAGATGTCTCGACTGCGCTCGACATGACAATGTTACTGCACAATTTTTAGTTTCACGGCGTCGACCAGAACGTCGTCGACATAGAATTCCACGCGGTAATCGCCGAGCGCCCAACCATCTTCGGGTCGCACCAGTCTAAACGCGCCGTGTGCGGTTGGATTTTCAGCAACGGCGGAGGCTTCATCCACCTTGTAATCCTGAGGGAAATCTTCGCCGATGTTCTCTGCGATCCATACAGCTTTCACCTTTGCGCCCTGTCGCAAATGCTGTCCCTGCCACCGCGCGTAGATCTCCGATGCACTCGATGAAAAAGTCGTCATCGGCTTGCCGAACCGCTCCTTTGCAAGACTCACCGAAAGCTGCTTCGGCGTCGCGTCGGATTTCACTTCCGGCCGACCCATAATTTTGGGCCGTTCGAGCAGGTCGAGTGAAATGCGCTGGAGCAAATCGCCATTTGCAGCGCGCATTGTTGTTACGTCTTTCACGATTCCGATGCCACCCGTGAACCAGCGGTCAATTGTCATCCGGCTCGGCGCTGTTTGCTGGCCACGAATGTGGAACGCATGAAATTCGCCCGCCGGCACCTCGACGTCTTCCTCCCCGATTACGTCGTAGTGCTGATGAACTTTCAATTCGCCGGCCTGTCCATTGAAATCCCAGCCGGCGCCCGTCTGCAGCGGACTGGCGATTATCGCCTGTGGCGGATTAAACTTAACCAGTTCGCCGTCCAGATTAATTCGCGCCCAGCAAATGATCCGCTGTTCATCAATAGTAAGAAGGTCAGTGTTGGTGATTACGCCGGCGCGATGCATTTCAAACTTGAGAAGATCTTTACCATCAACGTTCTCCGTCCCATCGATGCGATACAGAACGGGCATGCGAATCTTGCCATCGGCATCTGGTTTTGCGTCCGGAATATCGAGACCTTTACCGATTTCTTCTGTCATGTTATATCGCCAACTGGTCCCATCTGCGGTCGGAATTTGCTGGCCACCCCACACCACAGCGATCGGTGTCGCGGTAAGTATTAGGATCGCAAGTTTCATTTACGCTTGGGAAATGCGAAGATTCGCGCAGCGGTTAACGTGGTCTGCACCTGACACGCATTCTGACACGAGATGACACCTTTTGTTCAACCGCCCAGTGAAGTCGCTATCGATTCGAGAGTCGGCGGTGCTTCGTGCTCAGGAGCTTCGGCTTCGTGGCGTACCCGTTGCATGAACCTGCTACTGCAATTTGCAGCGATATTTGCAATTGCATGCGGGGTTTGCGTGACCGCGCCAGCGGCACAGCTATTGCATCAATCCCGCCACGTTGTTGTGGTCGTCTGGGACGGGATGCGGCCGGACTTTGTCAGCGAACAAAATACGCCGGCGCTTTGGAAGCTTTCGCGGGAGGGAGTCACGTTTCACAATCACCATCCCGTGTATCCAAGCGCAACGAACGTAAACGGGACGGCGCTCGTCACCGGTATTTATCCCGGCAGGAACGGAATCACTGCAAACCACGTGTACCGTCCAGACATCGACGTTCATCAATCCATCGATGTCGAGATCCCAGCAGTTGTGGAAAAAGGCGATCGATTATCCGGTGGGAAATACATTTCCGTTCCGACAATCGCCGAGATCGTCCAACGCGCGGGCGGGCGCACCGCGATTGCCAGCGCAAAAACTGTTGGTTTTTTGCTGGATCGACATGCAGGTATTGGCCCTGCGAAAAACTGCGTCACGCTTTTCGCGGGCAACTCACTCCCACACGATGCAATCACTTCCATCATCGCTGCGCTCGGTCCATTCCCATCTGCGCATCTCGAACGCGACTCTTGGACAACGAAAGCTTTGACAGATTTTACTTGGAAAGATGGTCTCCCGGATTTTTCGATTCTTTGGTTAGGCGAGCCGGACCTTACGCAACATGAATCGGCACCCGGAGCGCCAGCGGCGCTTGCCGCGATCACGTCCGCCGATGCAAATCTGGCAGTTGTTCTTTCAGCTTTAGACCAGCGAAAAGCGCGTGGAACAACGAACGTGTTTGTGGTTTCCGATCACGGCTTCTCCACGATCGAGCGCTCGGTCGATTTGCGAAGAATTTTGAATGACGCCGGTTTCGCCGCGAAGACCGAATTCAAAGATGACCCGAAAAAGGGGGACATCATGCTCGCTGGCAACGGCGGCAGCGTTCTCTTTTATGTCGTCGGGCACGATGAGGCAATCGTGCGTCGTCTCGTGGAGTTCTTGCAGCAAACGGATTTTGCCGGTGTGATTTTCACGAAACAGCCGATGGAAGGAACGTTCGGTCTCGTGCAAGCGAGGATCGACCAGCCTTCGCAAGGGTACGGCGCGGCAACCAGCAACGCGCCGGATGTAGTCATGGCTTTCCGCTGGAACGATTCGAAAAATCAGTTCCGAATTGCGGGAATGATTGACGCCGACTGGCAACGAGCCGCGGGGAAGGGGACGCATGCCACGCTCAGCCAATTCGATATGCACAATACCTTGATTGCGGCCGGCCCGGATTTTCGCCACGGTCAAACGGATGATTTGCCAACCGGCAATGTCGATCTTGCACCAACGATCCTGCGCATCCTGGGAATTACACCGCCGCAGCAATTAGATGGTCGCATTTTATCAGAAGCGATGGTTAATAGCGAGACGCCGGCGTCGAATCCAGAAACGAAAACCGTCGAAGCCGCGAAGGATTTTCCGTCAGGAACCTGGCAACAGACACTGAAAACCTCGCAGGTCGGCTCGACAATTTATCTCGACGAAGGCAACGGCGGATTTGTTGCGAGGTAGGGTAGCCGCGCTGCGCCGTCTGGACATCGCGCCGCGATGTACTACCATTGATTGACTTTGATCGGGCCGATCACTAGCCTCGCAACCGTGGTTCGCCTTGGCCGCATTGTTACAATCACTGCGCTCTGCTGCGCAATCGGCTTACATTGGATCGCGTTACAATCGTTGGCGTGGACAACGATGCTCATCGATTACTCCAAACGCGCGCCGTTATGCCAGGCAATTGCTCAGACGTTTGATGGCGCGCACCCCTGCTCGCTTTGCCACGCGGTGAACAAAGGCAAAGCTTCAGAAAAGAGATCGGACGTGCAATCACCTGCGCCGAAGATTGACATCATTTGTGTCGCGCGCACGATCCGGTTGATGGCGCTTGTTACGCCGTTCGATTTCGCAGTCGCCGCTTTCTCTTTACCTGAGCGGCGGCATTCTCCGCCGGTGCCTCCTCCACGCTCGCTGCCGGGTTAACCCGACTCTCGTTAGGCTTCGCTGCGCCGTGCGTGTGCACGGCCCCGCAGCTTTCCCTTTCGCAACTCGGGAGGCGTTACGCCTTGGTGCGGACGCTTCTCATCACACTGGAGGAATATTTATGAAACATTTATCTTTGCTTTTTTGGCTGACTTGCGCCTTGTGCGAGCTCGGCGCGACGAGCTGGGCGTACGGCCATGGCTTTGCGGGCGCGCGATTTTTCCCGGCGACGCTTTCAACGGACGATCCTTTTGTTGCCGATGAACTTTCGCTGCCAACCGTTTCCAGTATTGTCACGCCGGACAATGGCGGCACGCGAGACACGGAGATCTCTTCCGACATCGCTCTACGCATTACGCCGAAATGGGACATCGAGTTTGGCGAGACGTTCATCATGCTCAATCCTTCACAGGGCAAGGCGGCAAATGGCTTCAGCAATCTCTCCATCGGTTCGAAATACGAGTTCTTTGAAAACGACGAACACGAAGCCGTGGTTTCGCTCGGCCTAGCCGTAGATGTCGGCGGCACGGGAAGCAAGGAGGTCGGAGTGGACAGTTTCAGCACATGGAGGCCTGGGCTGTTCTTCGGCAAAGGCTTGGGCGATTTGCCGCAGGGATTGCCGTGGCTGAGACCGCTTGCGGTCACTGCCGTAGCCGGGGTCGCTATACCGAGCAGCGCGAGTACGGACGGATCGCCAAACCCAGCCGTGTTACAATTGGGTTTTGCCGTCGAATACAGCCTTATTTACTTGCAGGAGCAGGTCAGAGACATAGGCCTGCGCGCGCCATTCGACCGCTTGATTCCGCTGGTGGAGATTTCCCTTAGTGATCCACTCGACCGCGGGCAGAGTGGACTGATTACCGGCACGGTCAATCCCGGGATCATCTGGTCTGGCAAATACTTCCAAGTCGGCGCCGAAGCGGTCATTCCCATCAATTCACGCACTGGCAATGACGTCGGCTTTATTGCGCAGCTGCACTTTTATCTGGACGATCTTTTCCCGCACAGCTTGGGCCGCCCGCTCTTCGGAGGAAACAAATGAAACGTATCGTCCTCAGCCTCTTTCTAATTGTTCTGGCTGAGTCGGCACGGCTTGAGGCGCACGCTTTTCTCAAGGATGCGGAACCGTGAGTAGGCAGCGCGGTACAAACATCGCCAAGCGAGGTTCGAATTCGATTTACAGAGAATATCGAACCCGCACTTAGCAGCATTCAGGTCCTCGACGCGTCTGAAAAAGAAGTGGACAAACGCGATCTGCATCTGGATCGCTCCGACCACGCGCTACTGCACGTTTCGTTGCCGCGCCTCGGCGCGGGAATTTACAAGGTCGTCTGGCGCGTAGTTTCTGTCGACACACACGTGACGAACGGGAGTTTCACTTTCCGGGTCGTTCGTTAGGCACTAGCGCGAAGGAGAACCGGTGCTCACGGCGCAACTCATCATCGCTCGCGCAGTGCACATCGCCGCATCGACCCTCCTTGCGGGAATCTTCACCTTCGACCTCGTCATGCTTGGCCGAGGTGGTCGACCCCGGAACGGCGATTTGCACCAGATTGAACAGCGGCTGTTCCGCCTAGCTGTTTGGAGTCTGATCGCAGCATTTCTTTCTGCTCTGCTCTGGTTTTGGCTGGAAGTCGCGAGCATGAGTGAGTTGTCGCTCAAGAATGCTTTCTCGACGGCGGCGTGGCGGACGGTTTTGTTTGAAACGCAATTCGGTCGAGTCTGGCAGTTTCGTCTTTTCTTGATCGCAGCCACGTTTACGCTTGTTGCCTTAGGCCTGGCGCGTGTCAAAGCACTAACGGCGCTGATGCCGGTTCTCTGGCTGCTAAGTGTTGTTCTTCTTGGTTCGCTGGCTTGGATCAGCCACGCGGCGGCAGCCAGAGCGCATCCCCTTGGTCTGGTCGGCGATATGCTCCATCTTTGCGCGGCGGGCGGGTGGATCGGCGGATTGGTGCCGCTGGTGATTTTTCTGGCGCGCGTCCGTGCATCGTTCTCGTTAGGCGAAACCGTCGCCCCGGTGCTGCAGCGTTTTTCTACGCTCAGCTTATGCTGCGTAAGCCTCCTC
>CATPBS010000207.1 GCA_955652715.1 uncultured Candidatus Udaeobacter sp. | reverse complement strand
GTCTGGATGCCAGCGACGACTGGGACTCATACGGGTGGCCGCTGGGTCGAAGTTCCCGACGGCGCCGCGGAACCGGGCGCTTTGAACGTCAAGAGAGCGAACGCCGAACAGCTGCAGCGGGACGCTCAGAGCAGGGACGCGCCCGGCCATCCGTAAGGAGAGAGGCGCGCAGGCGCTGCGGCAAGTCCCTCAGACAACTGTCGACCGCTGCCTACTTAAAGTCTAACTCGCGCCTGAAGGCGCTGCCGCCATGGCGAACAACGTCTTCACCGAGTCGCGCGAGAGTACGATGATCGTGAACACGCCAAGGATCGTTCCAAAGGGAATGAAGAGGCATTCGACACATGCAATCGCGAATGCAAACCAGTAATGGCGATGCTCCGCCAACGAGCGACCCGCGATCAAAATGCAAATCGCAATCGCTATCCCGAGCAAAAACAATAGCGAGCCGATCACGGCAAAAATCCAACCAAGAAATTCGGGTGGCAATTCCTCGCCTGGTTTTGGTGTACCGTGTCGCGCAACGAATATGAAAATCGCCCCCATTGCGGTGTACAGCAGCGGGAAGAAAGAAAACAGCGCCGCCAGGCCGGCGACGATATAATGGAAGATAGCAAGAAGCCGTAGGTGTTCTGCGTCCTGATTCATTCGTTGTAGGAGCTGTTGTGGCCTCTGGTGGTGACATGGCGCTGCGATGTGTCGCCGCGGCGACCGCAGCGCGCCGTCCCTATCGCGTTAATGGAGCAAGAGCATGAGTATGAGTAAGAAGGCAAATCAGGAAGTGATATAGCCTTCTTCGCCGTGTTGATTGATGTCCAGTCCCTGCCGTTCGACGTCCGGGGCGATGCGCAGACCGATTGCTCCTCTGATGATTGCACCGATGATCGCGCTTCCTGCCACCGCCAGGATGATTGTGACCACAATTGCTTTTAACTGTTCGATCCACAATGTGTGACCGACAATTCGCGCAAGACCGTTTTGCGTCGCAGGATTGAGCGATCCGGCGATGCTTAACGAAAGATTGGGATTCACAGTCGCAGTCGCAAACAAACCAGTGAGAAATGCGCCGAGCGTCCCGCCCACTGCGTGGATGCCGAAAGTATCAAGCGCATCGTCATAACCGAGCCAGGATTTCAATTTTGTGCAGGCAAAAAACGGAACGATTCCGGCAGCGACCCCGATAATCACTGCGCCGCTCGGACCGACATATCCACAGGCCGGTGTGATTACGACTAGCCCGGCCACTGCGCCCGAACAAAACCCGAGCACGCTCGGTTTGCCGCGCAGCGCGTACTCGAGCATGGCCCATGTGAACGAAGCCACCGCCGTAGCAAGCGTCGTGCCCATGAATGCGTTTGCGGCGATTCCATCAGGCGCAAGAGCGCTTCCCGCATTGAAACCGTACCAACCTACCCAGAGCAAACCTGTGCCGACCATGCAAAGCACCATGCTGTGTGGCGCCATGATTTATTTTATAAAGCCGAGTCTGTGCCCAAGAAGAATGCACAATACGAGTGCGGACCACCCAGAAGTCATGTGAACTACGGTGCCGCCGGCAAAATCGATTGCGGTAATTTTCGCGCTCGCATTCCAGACCCCGTTCATCCAGCCATCGATTCCCCACACCATGTGGGCGATTGGAAAATACACGGCGAACATCCAGACACCGACGAAGACGAGCACGGCCGCGAATTTCATCCTCTCAGCAACTGCGCCGATAACTAAGGCCGGCGTGATGATGGCGAACATCAGTTGATACATGGCAAAGACATTCTGCGAAACCCAATACGAATAGTCATTCTTCGGTCGCGCATTGACGCCGTGCAGAAAAGCAAAGTTCAATCCGCCGATGAACGGCGACCCACGCGAAAAAACGAGAGAATAACCTGCCACCCACCAAAGGATCGTGACCAGCCCCGCAATGCCGAGGCATTGCGCCAGAACCGACAGGACGTTCTTCGCACGAACGAGGCCACCATAAAAAAGCGCCAGCCCTGGCAACGTCATGAAAAGGACTAGCGCAGCGCACGTCATCATCCATGCATTGTGGCCGGGGCCTGGGCCTGCGACGTTCGAGGTCACTGGCGAACCGGCATCGGCGCCGCGCGCTGAATTATTTACATAGGCCTCGAGGTCAGCCACGCGCTGCTCGAGCGACGGTGAAGCCGAAGGCGCCGACGTTTGCGCACACAATGGAGAGAGAAACGCAATGACTCCAACAAGAAAAAAGACCTGCCTCATTACGCGCTCCCGTTATAGCGCGCGGATTTATCACGGCAAGGAAAATGCCGCGTTGCGAGCCACGTGCACCGAACATCTGCAGCACGGCCGCATTCGCGACCGGTTCCATCGGTCAGATTTCCCGTCGCACGCCGACCGTGCGGACAGATGTGTGCTGTAGAGTGCACTCTCCTCAGCGCGTCAGTTCAAGCGCGGCAACATCAAGTCCGCTGAGGATATCCTCCTTCGCCGAGGCTCCGGCGGACACAGCGGACAATACAGCACTGCGTAAAAGAAAACTCCGCCGAGCGGCTGGCCAGACCAGGTTAAGGTGCTCGGCGGAGTTCCTCCTCTGCTTCAAATCAAACTGAATTCAGAGCGATTTGGTGGACGAAAAATGACTGAGGGAAACTTGCTCCGACAATGGTTCACGACCTCCTTCATCATCATCGGCATCGGGTTCATCGTCTTTATCGGCATCCACTCGTGGCTCGACCGCCGGCAAGTCATTCTGCTGTAATCTCTCATAACGCTCACGAACGTCGGCCGGCACTTTATCGAGGTCGTCTTTGGTTTCGACCGGTCCGCTGAAGAGCAATTTGCCCTGCCTATCCTTCGCGGTGAGCAATTTTTTTCCGTTCACGTTTTCCAACTTCATCTCGCCTTTGTCATCGCAGAAAACGATTTGCGCTTTGCCGAGGTCGATCTTCGTAGCCCTGAGCGCGCCGTTATCGTTGCTCAGAATGCGAATCTCCCGCGCCGCGCGACGGGCGTCGTCCCGTGCGCGTCTCGCCGCCTCGTGAGCTTTCATCACTGCTCCACGGATCATGCCGCGTTGCGCGTCACCCAATTGTTCTTGCAACTGTTCTTTCAATTCTTGCATTTGCTCTCCCAGATCGCCTGTGTCGTCAAAATCCCAGTGCCAGTCGTGGTTGCCTCCGGGTACCATGGAGTGACGCTGCGGCATTTCTTTCTTTGCGACCTTAACTGTGATCTTTTGCTCCTGGCCTTTGCGCAAGATCGTCAGCGTCACCTCAGTGCCATCAGAGAAAGTCTGCAGGAGCTTTCGCAGTTGGCTTGGTTCGATCAGAATCTGGTCGTTGAGCATCTTGAGAATATCGTTCTGCTGAATGCCTGCCGACGCGGCAGGACTATCCGGCACTACATAATCGACGACCAAACCAAGACCTTTAGCCAGGCCAAGCTGCTCACTTACGACGTCCGGCAGTTGCGATGTCTCCACACCAAGAAACATCATTGGCACCTTCGGCGCTTTCTCGTGATGGCCTGACCGCCCTGGCGGATTGGGCAGAGCAGGCGGTTGTGGCGGCGCGGGCGACATCTGAGCAAACCCTGAGATCGGCAACAGGCCGACAGCTGCGATTGTAACGATGGCTTTTATTTT
>CATPBS010000206.1 GCA_955652715.1 uncultured Candidatus Udaeobacter sp. | reverse complement strand
GCAGTGCTGCTTACCGGTCCAGCTCGTTCGCCTCGGCTCTGCGATGCTCGGCGGATCGATTTGTCCGATCCGCAGCTTCCTGAAACACGACAGCCGTATCACGCCGCGATGGGAAAACTGGAAACCGATAAGAAAAAAATAAATCAGCGCGTGCGTGTGGCGCGATGCATTGCGGAACAATCGATTGCGGCACTTCTCGCTAGCTATCGGCAAAACGGTTATACGATCAGGCGCGCTGCTCTGGTTGTGGGAAGCGAGGTTGATCCTGATTCGATCGCGAATCCCCATATTCGCGCACACGCTTTCGAAGGCCGATTATTTCGCTCCGTGCTGGAGCAATCGTTGCAGGCACACCGCATCCGAACGGATGTTCTCATCGAGCGCGATGCGTACGCGCGCACTGCCGCTCAACTGAAACAATCCAGTGATGATGTGCGACGGGTCATACAAAACCTCGGCCGATTTGGCAAAGCCCCGTGGCGCGCAGAACAGAAACTCGCCGCGCTTGCAGCGTGGCTCGCGCTCCGCTAACCGATCAAATGCGGAACCGATTTGGTTCCACCACTCCAATTTCGATTACGACCGTGCTAATACGTCCGGCAACTAATGCAGATTGCGACGAGATATTGAAGATTTTTCGTGAGATCGTCGTGGCGGGCGATACATACGCGTTTGATCCGAAAATGTCGCGCGAGGAGGCGCTGGCTTATTGGTTTCGAGCCGATACGCATACTTACCTCGCAGAAAAAGATGGCGGCGTTGTTGGCACTTACATTCTGAGACCGAATCAATCGGGTCCCGGCTCTCATGTCGCCAACGCCGCTTTCATGGTCGCGCCAAAGGCCCAGGCTTCGGGAGTGGGACGCAGGATGGCCGAGCATTGTCTGAGCGAGGCGCGCCGAATGGGTTTTCGCGCCATGCAATTCAATTTCGTGGTTTCTACGAACACACGAGCGATCCATCTTTGGAAGCTACTGGGGTTCGAGATCGTGGGCACTTTGCCTGGCGCGTTTCGGCATCCTGAAAAAGGATTTGTCGATGTTTACGTCATGTTTCGTTCGTTGCTTGAAGATTAGCTGTAGCCGCGCTTTTTCTAAAGAAGCGTTGCAAAAGAAATGATTTCCTGCTGAACCTAGCGTGGAATGCAAACGGTTATTCAGGTAATCGCGACTGGGAGCGGATCATTGCGGAACAAAATCATGAGCGACCCGCAATTGGAGAAAAAATTCGGCTTCATTAAGATCTGGCATAAACAGCCGAGCCGTCCGCACGGTTGGGCGAAGATACATAGCGCGAGGGACGTTCACGGAGCCATCAATCTAGAGTGGCATGCGCGCAGCAGAACCCTCATCTGCCGCGTTGTGACAAAGCTCGGCAACAAACCGAACTCAATCATTGGCGATTTTGTCGATTATTTGCTCGCCCGTCATCAGAGCCGCATTCTCGCCATTCACATCATGCGACGATGATCTCTGCGGGATCCGGAGCCTACGGGGCTCGAACCCGCAACCTCCGCCGTGACAGGGCGGCGCTCTAACCAATTGAGCTAAGGCTCCTCGCGGAAAACCAAAGTGTAAAGGCAGCTGTTCTCAGTGCAACTATTCGCTCTCCCGTTTGTCGCGCGTTCTCGTCCGTTCTTCTGATGCTCGTTTTGCTTCGATCGAGAGCATGAGCGCGAGTGGAGAAAACGAGTTTTACGCAACAACAGATCAACAGCTTGGTTGAACATTTTGTATGAGGGTGGCGTCGAACATTGCGAATGCGCCTGACAAAGCTATATTGAGGCTTGGTTCGGCGGATTGACCCAAACCATAAATGAGCGACAAGCGCAGCGAGGGACTTCAGGAAGGGGTTGGGGACTCGGGTCCGGACAATCTCCTTGACGCATTTGATCGAGTGATTTCTTCGTTGCCGCCGGGCGATCCAGTTCGGCGCGACCTGTTGGAACTGCGGCCGCAGATTTTCGATCAACAGGAGACGATGGTCGAGGCGCACAGGGTGATCGAGAAGCTGGAGGAGGTCGTCAAGAAAGTGACTTCACCGGCAAACCGGATCGGCACGTTTCTCGGCGCCACGTCGAAGGATACGGCGCACATCGTGGTAGGAGGCGCGGATTACTACTGCAACATCGATCCGCGCATTCCGCTTGCGAAATTGAAAAAAGGAACGCGCGTCCTCGTGAATGAAGCTTTCGTGATTGTCGGTGATCTAGGATTTGAGACGGCTGGCCCCGTGACAAAAATTACCGAAGTCTTGGGCAAGGACCGATTGCGCGTCGGATCGGAGCATGGATTGCAATCGATGGTGCTACAACGTTCGGCTGATCTTGCCCATTCTACCCTCAAATCAGGCGACGAAGTCCGTGTTGATTCAAATTACCGAATGGCTTTGGAGATGCTCTCGAGCACGAAGTCGCATGAACATTATCTGGACAGTGTGCCCGACCTGCCGTGGGAAAAGGTTGGAGGTCAGGAGGCGGCGCTCCAGGCAATCAAGGACGCCATCGAGCTGCCGCTTTTGCATCCTGATCTTTTCCACAAATTTCAGCACGCCACGCCGAAAGGTTTTCTGCTTTACGGTCCACCGGGCTGCGGGAAAACGCTGATTGGTAAGGCGACTGCTTATAATTTGACAAAGCAACTTGGGGAAAGAGCGGGAAGCGAGATGCGCGAGTATTTCATGCACGTCAAAGGTCCCGAGATTCTGAACATGTGGGTGGGCGAATCGGAGCGAATGGTGCGCGAAATTTTTGCCACCGCTCGCGAGAAACGAAGCGAAGGTTTCATGCCATTTCTGTTTATCGACGAGGCCGAATCGATTCTCGGCACCCGCCGCGCATCGCGCCACTCAAACATTCTTTCAACGCTCGTGCCGATGTTTTGCTCCGAGATGGATGGAATCGATTCGCTCAACGACGTTGTAATTATACTTGCTTCCAATCGCGCCGACCTGATTGACCCGGCAATACTCCGCCCGGGCCGGATCGATCGAAAAATCAAGGTCAATCGTCCAGACAAACAGGGCGCGCGCGAAATATACCGTATTTATCTTACGGACAGCCTGCCTTACGACGGTGTGCTTGCGAAGGAAGCCGACGGACTGGGAGCGTCCGTCGAGCGTCTGATCGAGCGCTTTGTAGACTGGCAGTTTACCCGGCGCGACGAAAACAAGTTTCTGGAGGTAACCCTCCGGAGCGGGCGTAAGGAAACGCTTTACCGCAGCGATCTAATCAGTGGCGCAATCATTGCCTCGATCGTTGAGCGCGCGAAAGCGATAGCGATCAAAAGAGCCATTGCCACTCAACAGGAGCAAGGCATTCGGGAAACGGATTTGCAACTCGCTTTCAATGCCGAGTACGTGGAAAACGATATTTTCCCGACGACGGACATTACCGAAGACTGGCTCAAACTAATCGACTATGATCCGGAAAACGTCGTTAAAATTTCGCCTGTGAAGCCGGTTTCCGATGCGCGCTCGCACACAAGTGGCGTAATCTGATGTCTCTGCAACGACAGCGACTGTAGGACTGTAGGGGAAGCTGTCAGCTTCCCGCGTATATGGCCGAACCTCCACGATTGCCAGCAATTCTCCTGCCTTGGGACAAATCGATTATTTATTTTGTGACGATATGCGTGAAAGATCGGCGCAATGTCTTAGCAAGACCGGAAATATTCGAGGCCATCAAAACAGTGATCGCGCAATTACGGAAGTGGCATGTGTTGGCCGGTGTCATTATGCCCGACCACGTCCATTGGGTTGTTTCGCCAGTTGAGGACCGGGATTTATCCGTTGGGGATTTCTCGCACGGATTCAAGCGGATGCTGCGAAAGTGTCTCGATTTACAGCCGTGGGAATGGCAGCGCAGGTGCTTCGACCGGGCTCTTACGCTCGGACGAGAATCTGCGGGGCAAATGGATTTATGTGAAGGATAATCCTGTGCGACACGGCTTGGCTCAGAGAGCGGAAGATTGGCCATATTATCTAGATTTCATCAATGAATCTGGCACGGGAAGCTGTCAGCTTCCCCCTACAGTTCAGGGGTGTCGGCGGACGATGAAAAGGATTCGGGAGCGATGAAACGCGTCTTTGGGCTGGAAACGGAATACGGCATCACGCTAAGCGGTGCAGAGACCGTCGATGTGGTGGCCGAATCGATTGAGCTGGTGCGGCATTACACCGATCACGGCGCGTTGATGAAATGGGACTATGAGTTGGAAGATCCGCATCTGGATGCGCGCGGGTTTCGTGCGCGCGAATTACTTCAAGACACGGACGAATCGGCTTACTACGAGATCGATAAACGCCGGCCCCTCAGTTTTGAGGAAATAAAAAGTGATCTTGTACTTTCAAACGGTGCCCGGTTCTACAACGATCACGCGCACCCGGAATATTCCACGCCAGAGTGCACGACCATTCGCCAGATCGCTGCTCAGGACAAAGCCGGCGAGCGTATTCTCGCGGAGTGCGCACGGCGCCGAAATCAGAAGTTGCCTTCCGGTTACGAAATTCGGCTCTACAAGAACAATACTGATTTCTCCGGGCACAGTTACGGTTGCCACGATAATTACCTGATGAGGCGCGATATCGCGTGGGATCAAATCGTGGCCGGCATTCTGCCGTTCCTTGTTACTCGACAGATTTTCGCGGGCGCCGGCAAGATGGGTGTCGAAACAGAGGGCGGGCAGAGCGAGCCTGGCATTTATCAAATCTCGCAGCGCGCCGATTTTTTCAGTGTGGTTGTGAGCATCGACACGATGAATCGACGACCTCTGATCAACACGCGTGACGAGCCGCACGTAGACGCGAGCCGCTATCGCCGGTTTCACGTAATCCTTGGGGACTCCAACATGAGCGAATGGGCCACAGCCATGAAAATCGGGACCACCGCGCTCATTCTCGATCTCATTGAACGCGGTGAAGCGCCTCAGCTCGAAATTGCGCAACCGGTTGATGCGAACAGATCCATCAGCCGCGATCAAACTTATGATTGGATCATCGAATTAAAAGATGGCCGCAAAATCTCTGCCATCGATGTGCAACGGATTTATCTCCGCGCCGCCAGCAGAATGGATCCGCGTTCGGCCGGGCGCGGCCTGGTGGGCGATGAGGAGGAGCGGGGATGGGTGTTACGCGAATGGGAAAATGTCCTCAACGATCTGGAGCGTGATGTGATGTCGACGCGAGACCGCGTTGATTGGGTTGCCAAGAAGTTCTTGCTGGATGCCTTGCAGGAGGAGGAAAAACTTTCCTGGACCGACCCTTGGCTGCAATCGATCGATCTCGAATATCACAACCTCGATCTGGACCGCGGCTTGTACTACGAACTTTTGCGCAAAGGTTTAATGCGCCGCGTCACAACGGAGGACGAAATCAAGACCGCGATCTTCAATCCGCCGGAAACCACGCGCGCGTTTTTTCGTGGCCGCGCCGTCGCGCGTTTCAACGACGAGATTTCCTCTATCCAGTGGGACGAAATCGTCTTCACAAACGGAGCACACTCATGCCGCGTCGCGCTGCCCGAGGCAGCAATGAATGCGCGCTTGAACGCGCTCAATCACGCCGCTCGCAACGGCAAGGATTTCTCGGAATTCATGAGCGCCATCGCGCAGATCGATTGATTCCCAGCGAACTCAATCGAAATTCGAAAATTGGCAATCAAATCACTCCCACTCGATCGTGCTGGGCGGTTTGCTGGAGATGTCGTAACAGACGCGGTTGACATCTTCTTTGTTGCAGATGCGCGCAAGCGACTCTGACCTTAGACGACGCGCAACGCGATCGTGTCTTCATAAGTGCGCTAGTCGCCGAACCGTGTTCTCTCCGACGGCCGACATGGGGCAAATTTTGCTATTCCTAGT
>CATPBS010000205.1 GCA_955652715.1 uncultured Candidatus Udaeobacter sp. | reverse complement strand
GCGCGAGCATCTCCGCATCGCAAAAGGTCTGCGAAATAACCGGATAGCGAGAATAAAGATAACCGAGCCGCATCGAGACCGATGATTACGCGCAGCTTGCAGAAATAGCAATGGTAGGGCGCGTCCGCCCGGCGCGCCGCACATCGTCGTCTATTCGCTACGAGAACCGAACGTCCTTGCCCGGATCCATCTCGAAATCCAGCACCAGGGAATCCTCGGTGTTCGGCTTGATGACTTCTTCAGTGAACTTCACGAAGATCGAGTCTTCGCGGAAAATTCCATATTTGTCCATCGACTCAAAATCGATGGCGATGAAGAATGGCCAGGGCACCTCGGGGTCGATCCGTTTTCCGCATTTGATACTAAGGACCTCCGGAATTTTCAGGAGCTGCATGCGCGTGTTCATCATCATCTCTTCCACACGGGCTGGAGTGACCTCGGCCTTCAATTTGTAGAGAACGACATGATGAACCATGAGGGTAAAGCTAATAGGCGGTTCCAAGCTGCCGCGCAAGCACGAATCCGCATTACGGCAACCGCGACAACTCTCAGTCAAAGTCAGTGCGAGTTGGCGCAAAATAATTGAAGCACTGTTGCGCCTCTGGTAAGGTTTGCATTGTGATTGTCGAACGTTTGGCAGAAGTTCTCGCGGTATCGACGGAGGAAAGGAAATCCTCGCCGAGGAACTTCTCAATCAAGTCGTGCTCGAGCGGGACAAGGATCCAGCTCTTGCCGATCTACTCCGGTGCCTTCAATGATTCTACGGCGAATCCCACAAACGGTGCGCGCTGGGAAGAGTTGCATGACCGGCGCGTGGATAGGCGGAATAAATCGGCAGCTAACCAGAAATTGGACAACCTGCGCATTGCTACGTGGCGGTTTCGCTAACCAGCGTTATGCGTGTCCTTGACCAAAACGGCTTGCATTGCAGGGCCTGCGGCCAACCCATTGCAACAGAATCTCCCGGGCGTGGGGATAGCGAGGTAATTTTTTCGATCGTGATCCCCGTACACAATGAGAGCGAGCAGATCGCTGAGAACCTGTCGCTAATAACGGCGGAAGCGTCGAAGGCCGGATTGCCGATGGAGATGATCGTGATTGACGACGGCTCGACGGATAACACGTGGCAAGCCTTGGAAAAGATGGCCAACGAGATAGTTGAACTAAAAGCGCTGCGCTTTAGTCGCAATTTTGGAAAGGAAGCAGCGATCTGCGCCGGATTGGCCTATTCACACGGACAAGCGTGCATTGTAATAGATTCCGATCTGCAGCACCCTCCGGAGCTAATTCCCGAAATGATTCGGGTCTGGAGAGAAGAGCATTGGGACATCGTCGAAGGAATAAAGAAAACGCGAGGGACCGAGGCGCTGATCAATCGAATCGGCGCGCGCTTCTTCTATCGGACCTTGAGCGGTCTTTCAGGTTATAACCTCTATGGGTCCTCAGACTTCAAGCTTCTGGACCGGAAAGTCATTGACGCATGGCTGGATATGCGTGAGCGCAACACTTTCTTCCGAGGCATGATTAGCTGGCTTGGATATCGTCGAAAGCAGATAACCTTTTCGGTACCAAGGCGACGATTGACGCGGTCACGCTGGTCATTTTTTGGTCTTTTCCGGTTAGCTGTGGTTGCCATTACGGCGTTTTCCTCGCTGCCACTGCAAGCAGTCACCCTCCTGGGAGGGCTCTTCCTTCTCTGTGCGATCCTATTTTCAGGCTATGCGCTGGTTATGTATTTCACTGGATTAGCCCTCCCTGGCTTTACCACAGTCATCATACTCGAGTTGCTGATAGGCGGCGTGTTGATGATCAGCCTGGGTATTATTGGCACCTATATCGCTCAAATCTACCAGGAGGTTAAATATCGCCCGCGCTATATCGTTGCACAGACTCTCAGCAGTCACAGGGACGACAGACTGTCGCGTGCCCCGGAAAATACTCGGACAGACGCGACTTCCACGTTGGCCGGCAAATCGTTAGTCTAAGAGCCGCTGGGCGCACGTTGATAACGCCTGGCTGAGTGACATGGAGCTATCAAACGAAGATCAGCTGGAACGGCGGGAAGGCGACGCGATCCACATTAGCGGAGATTATCAGGCCCGAGCTTTGAAGTCGGACCGTGCAGCTCAACGTTTCTGGCACGAAGCAAAGTTCAGGTTGATAGAGCGGATAGCGATGCCTGGGAAGCACGACCGTGTCCTTGACGCTGGATGCGGGTCGGGAACGATTAGTCATTTTTTGGCTCGCCATGCCGGCGACGTGGTAGGGACAGATAGTAATCCATCGGCGATAAGCTACGCAAGAACCACCTATAACGCGCCAAACCTTGAGTTTCGCTTAGGTCAATTCGAAGATCTCATAGGCGATAAGCCATTCGACAGGATCTATTGTATTGAAGTTATTGAACATCTTTATGAGGGCCAAGTGGCAGACGTTCTATCGCTGTTCTACAGAGTGGCAAATCCAGGCGCTCAGCTCCTTCTGACAACACCTAATTATCGAAGTGCCTGGCCGCTTATTGAATGGCTTTTGGACAGGTTCGCGTTGGTCGCGAAGCTGGACGAGGCGCAACATGTAACGCATTTCACGAAAGGGAAACTGTCCACGGCGTGCGAATGCGCCGGATGGAGAGTGCATCACGTCGGAACGTTCAATGGACTCGCGCCGTTCCTCGCTCCGATTTCCTACCGTCTCGCGCTCGGATTAGAAGAAGTCGAGTTTCGGGCTAATCGGCTGCTTCTGCAAAACCTCTTGTTTTGCTTGTGCACAAGAGAGGTTTGATCTCTTTTCCCTTTGCCGGACGGCTAAGGAACCTTCTACGTCCCGACGACCTTTGGAGGGCGCGAGCACGCAAAAGTAAATTGGGAATGGTTGGCGAAAAGATGTTTGTCGTTTGTCTACTACTTCGCCCTGTAAAGCAGATACACGCCACTTTTCTGGATAACCTCGCAATTCTGGCAGTCTGAGTTTGAGCTGAGAACGATTCCGCCCGATGGAGGCTTCGCTCCATAGGGAAGGCGAACAAACTCAGATGTAGGCCTGCCTTCCACCGTAGCATACCAATACGCATCCATATAAGCAGGACCCCACAAGCCGTTCTCCAGATAGATTGGCCGCTCTGGCCGTGCGACTGCTGCGTCATAGGCTGCCTTGTACAGAACGTCGAAGGCAAAGTAGCGCTTCGGTCCTTCACGCCAGAAAGTGATTTGGAAATCGATAGCTTGTAAAAGCGTCGCCGTAAGCAAGAACGCAAGGACGCTAAGTCGAATTGGGCGAGAAACGTTGCCCTCGTAACCTTTAGGCGGTCTCCTTTCCGTCCCGACTGTTTCCTCGCTCTGCCATCGAGGAATGCGCTGCGGAGCATCGGGGGCAAGCAGCCATTCCAGCGCTGGCACTGTAAGCACCAGCAGGAAGACGCCGTAGCCCATCAGCCGCAGCTCGTGAAAGGGCCAGTCCGTGATAGCGCCTGGCACAATGGAAGCCGCCAGTCCATAGAGCACAAAACGCCACCAAGGATCGCGCCAGCGGCGGGCAATGACCAGCAGGAGACCAGCCATTGCCAGAATGAAGGTCGCAAAAAGTATCGCTCCGCCGGAACCTTGGACGTGATGATGCCAATGAGCATCTCCCGTCATAAGCAAAGGGGTCAAACTCTGATCCTGCAAGTAGCACCTGACAAACTCAGATGCGATTTCCTTCCAAGGCATGCCAGGCTTGATGTACGAAACCTCGTAGAGCCGCTTTGTTAGCACGCCAGCATGTGACCGGTTGAACAGAATGAGTGGTGCCAACGTGACGCCGTAGGCCAGCCATGTCTTGACTACGCCAATGAAACGGTGCTTTGTGGTCGCAAGGAAGAGTAATCCTAACGCGAACAATGGTGCCAGGGCGCGTCCGCTGAAATAACCATACGTCACTACCGCGAGACTGCCGGCAACCATCGCAATGTCTTGCCAGTGCCACCGTTCCTTGGATTGAATGCGGTAGGCGGCAAGCAGGAACAAGGCAACTGGGAAAGCAGAAAAATGCGCATCCCAGACCAATCGGCCGATTTCGAACAACCAGGGCGTCACTAGCGCAGTCCCGGCAACGATTATGCCGATCGTACGCTGGCCTGAAATGCGCTTTGCCAACACGCCAAGCAGCAAACACGCAGCAAACATCCAGAAAGCGGCGAACATCCGCGCCACCAAAATGCTCGGGGGAAGAAATCGGAAGGTAATTGCCAACAGATAGATCGTGAGAGGATTGATATAAGTTGGGTTACTAACTGCATACTGTCGGAAGAGTAGAGGAAACCGCGGCCCGAATTCGCCAGTTCCGGTTCGGGATACGAGATAAGCGTTGTACGCGGTTGCTGACTCATCGAGGAAGAAACCTGGTGGATTCTGTGTTATGCCCCAGGTATAGAGGCTGAAAAGGAGGACGAGAGCAGCGACGCACAGCAAAATCCGCAGGCTCTTTTGAGCCACTGTCGGGGCGCTTCTCCTTAAAAGCATTTTGTCCATCGAATCCGAGCGTGTAACACTTCGCGCAACACGCGCGGTTACCTGTTCTGCAAAGAGATCAAAGATACTCGCGGAGAACCGCTGTTCAGAACAAAAAGTTTGTCTTTTGCCAACGCGAGCGCCGATGGACTGTTTAGTTTGTCTGGTGGCGTCGCCGTTAAGGTCCCGGTCCTGTTCCCCTGAAGATCAAAAACCAGAATGATGTTCATATTCGCGCTCGACGCGTACAGACGGCCTCTCTGTGAATCGATGGCCAAGTCTTCAAAGCCATATGGCTGTCCCCATTCGGGCACTAACCATTTGGCCAGAAACTTACCATCCGAGTCAAATACTTGTATGCGGCTGTTAATTGGATCGGCGACATAAACCTTGTTGGTTGTTGGATCGACCGCGACCGAACTAAGGCCTCTGAACTGTCCATCGCCACTTCCCTCGCTGCCCCAACTCGCAAGGACCTGACCATCGGGACTGAACTTCACGATTCGATTGCGACCCGAATCGACGACATAAATCGAATCATCAGGGCCGATGGCGATCCTTCGCGGGCCGTATAATCCAG
>CATPBS010000204.1 GCA_955652715.1 uncultured Candidatus Udaeobacter sp. | reverse complement strand
TTCCAAATCGCTCAAGACCAGCGTGCGCTTGCCGTTGCGCTCCAGAAAAATGAACGGATCAGGGGCCCAAAACTTCGTCGCGTAAAGCATGTCAGCATCGGCCTCGCTCGCCGCGACGATGAGACGGGTTTCTCCATTTCGGATTTTGGATTTCGGATTTCGGACTTTGGATTTCATTTAGCTCCTTCGCACTTCGAGTTGTTTTCGCAAAATCCAATGTAGCAGCACAAGCAATCCAAGCGTGGATGCAATCAGAACAATCGTATTGAAGGTAAACACGCCAAACTCGATTCCGAAATAACGTTTCTCCGCGCCGAAGAACACGTTCGGCTTGTTGCCGCGGCGATAATCGTTCTGTTCCATCTCGGCGTTTGAGATCAGGTCGGCCACTTTCTGGTTCACGTAGATTTGCTCAGCGGTGATCGGGCCATTCGCGTCCTTAAAGAGCGAGCCGTCGAACCTCTGTTTCCCGGCCAGGATGGGGTCGACCAGCTTCAGATAGTGATCGATCTCCTTCGCGGAATGCCCTTCAAGACCCGAGAGCAATGCCAGAACGTCTTTCAAGTCATTGACACGCGCGCGTTGCTCGGGTGTGTTCGCTTTGGGCGCGAGCTTTTGAATTTCATCATTAGCCAGATCCTGCCGCCGCGTGAGCGGATTGAGCTTGGCTTGCGCCACAATCGTCTCCTCGTAGGACCAGCGCATTGCGATGAATTGACAGACGAATGGCACCTGCAGCTTGCTCTCCGTCTTCTTGTTTTTGTCCGCGCTTGGATGTTCGTAGAACCAATGTGAGAGCGTATAAAGCAGAGCAAGGTTCCCGTTCATATCCTCGTATTTAATGAGAGCGCCACCCATGATGATCTGCGGAATCAGAACTAGCGGCACGATGTTGGCTGCCGTTTTCGGGTCGGCCACGAGCGAAGAGATGACCAGACCCAGCGCCACGCCACTCATCGCAGTCATGAACATGATCGCGAGATCTATCCAGAACATTCCCCGGATTTGCAGAACGGAATTGCCGATCAGGACAAAAAGCACGCACTGAACAAGCGCAAACACCGCGAGGGTGAGGGTTTTCGAAATGACGTAGTACGATAAACGAACGTTGATATTGCGCTCGCGTTGCAGCACAGGCCGGTCCCGGATGATGTCATCGGCGCTGTTAGTCAGACCAAGAAACATCGCGACGATCAGGCCGAGAAACAAAAACGTCGGAATGTGATACGCAGAAGCGAAATCGTATGTCCCGTTCTCTGAATAACGCAGGATCGTCGCAATCAGCAGCGCCAGCACAGGCGAAACCCCGATCGTGATGACCAGGTTCGCGCGGTTGCGCAGTTTGCTCAGAAAAGAACGGCGCAGGACCGTGCGAAATTGCGTCCACTGGTCATGCCAGCGAACTGGGAGCCGCCTTCTTTGGACCGGCGCGGCAGGCAATGGCGCGGCCGGCTCCTGGCGCAGGGAAACTTGCTTGACGTCCTGAATCAATCGGAACGCCTCGTACTTGTCGCGCCAGAACTCCGGCGAATAACGGCGCGCCGCGACGAGCTGGCCGCGGCTGTTTTCTTCGTAAATGATATCGCCGCTTAAATCCCGCAGCGGCGTCTCCAGCACATCAAAAATGAATTCGGGCCGGGTCGTTCCGCACGATGGACACGCGCCCAATTCGGCTCCGAATTGATGTTGGTGTTCGGCCTCCGCAAAATAGCGCAGCATGTCTGAGGGTGTTCCGAAAAAGACGAGGCGCCCGCCTTTGTCGAGCAGGATCGCTTTGTGAAACATCTGAAAAATTTTCGAGCTCGGCTGATGAATGGTGACAATGACGATTTTGTTGTGCGCCAGGCCTCGAATAATTTCCAGGACGTGCTCGGAATCTTTTGAAGACAGGCCGGAGGTCGGTTCGTCGAACAGATAAACGTCCGACATCCCGATCATATCCAGGCCGATGTTCAGACGTTTCCGCTCGCCACCGCTAAGCAGTTTCCTCTCCGGGCTGCCGACGACCGCGTCACGGCGTTCGCCTAATCCGAGCTCGACGAGTTTTGCTTCGAGGCGCCGGGAGCGATCGCGTCGTGAGAGGTGCGGCGCGCGAATCGCTGCCGCAAACAGCAGGTTTTCGCCGATAGTGAGATGTTCGTCGAAGGCGTCCTGCTGGGGCATGTAACTGATGTACTGCTTCAACGCGTCGAGATTCTGGTACACCGATTGTCCGTTGAGGATCACGTCGCCGCTGGTAGGCTGCAGTTGGCCGGCGAGCACTCTCATCAGCGTGCTCTTTCCCGAACCGCTCGCGCCCATTACGCAAACAAGCTCGCCACGCGTAACGCAAAATGAGATTCCCTCCAGCCCAATGTCGCCTTTGCCAAAACGGTGCGTGACTTCGTTTACATCGAGGGTGCGAATAATATTGCGCTCTTCCTCGATAATCCGTTCCGAAAAGTTGCACCGCAGAATCTGTCCGACGTCGATTCGAATGGTATCGCCGTCTTTGAGCTGCGCGGTGGTGCGCACGGGCTCGTCGCCGACCATGATCGGCCGATCCGCTTCGATCACCTCCAGGACGCCCACCCGCTGATCGTAATCGCAGAAAATCTTCAGCACCACATCACCGCTCGTGCCCGGCGAAAGCAGAATATCGTCAGCTTCCAGCCGGCTCGGGTCGTTCGACACCAAATATTCCGATTTGGATGCTTTGAGCTGGAACCGTCCGCCCAGCGCGCGAGCGCGCCGGCGCAGATCGCTTAAATCCATTTCGCTGTCATTGTGGAAAACGATCTTGTCTTCCAGCGCGGCCTCGACCTGTGTGCCGGCTTTCAATTTCAGTCCGTTGAGCTCGGCATTCACATCCCGCAATGCCTTCACTCGCACGTTCAATCCAAAAGTCACCCGCAGTGCGCTTTCGCGGGTTCGCGAGCGCTCCAGTTCCACTTCATCCGATTCCTTGTTTACGCGAATGAAAATCTGTGGCAGCGAAACGTTCTTCTTGGCGTTGAAATACTGCGCCAGCTCCTGATAGCTGAGGACCTGGTCGCCGACCAAAATGCGCTGGCCAGGATAAATTCGGCAGAACCCGCCGCGCACCAGTGGTCGCCCGCGCACCGAGACGTTCTGGCCGCTGTAATTTTTCAGCAAAATCAGATCGTGATAACGAAAGGCCATCAGGTGATCGGTTTCGCTGAGGTTCTTGAGGATCACATCGGCCTTGCCGTTAGCTCCGAAAGAGAGTGATTCCAGCGGCGACGCGCCATGCTGATAGATCGACGGGTCCGAGTCCTCTGACGCGTTGAGTTGATAAACGATATCGATCGCTTGCGCAGCCATGCCCATCTGCGACATGAACGAATAGAACGCAACGACCTGTTCCTGTTTCAAACCGGCTTGCGAGATCAGGTCGTACAGCTGCACTCCGAGCATGATTTTGCGTTCGGTGCTCAGTTGCGCGCCGAGTTTTTGCGCCATCGCGGCGAGGTCCTGCTGCTCATAAAGCGCTTGCCGGAACAACTGTCGCAGCTCGGAGTAAACCGCCTCCGGGTAGTCGTAACGGAGGAAACCGAGGCTCGAGTCGATCTCTTCTTCAAGTATAACGCCATCTGCTTTGGTAAAACTCGCCAGTACCTGAATCAACAAAGGCAACAGATTTGGCCCCTCCGAAACGCTGCGAGGCTTGCGCAACGCCCGCCGCATCCAGCGCCGGCCGGTCCGTCGCACCCGATAAGCAAACGGGGTTACGCGCTGGACCGCGCGGTCGATCTTATCTGCAACCGATGAAACAAGCTCTGTCATGTTGATGGCCGGGTGCGAATTTTACTCGAAACCGCCGAGCGGCGCAATGTGCGGCCACGATTATAGAAGTGAACAACTGACGAAATCCGAACAAAGAAGCTCGAAGGAATGACTAATAATCCATTGACTAAGTATCGCACACACGCGCCACCCCTATTTTGCATTGCCAATGCGTTCATGGTAATTTTTAACCTCGTTAACAGTTCTTATGGCTCAATTCGATCGTAACTCGCAAAAGGAGAATAAACACCGCGGAAGCGAGCCCAATTTTAATTGGCGCGGCGTCATTCTCATCGTGATCGCTTTCAGTCTCATTGCGATGGCGATGCTCTTTTACCGGGGAGGAATGCAGCCGGTCGAAGACGTGCCGTACAACCGTTTTCTCGAGCTACTGGAGAACAAACAGATCGTTAGCGACAAAAATTACCCGCTCCAGCTCGTGGTCGAGGATGGCCGGCCAACGCAAACACTGCGCGGCGCTTACATCCGCCAGGGAATAGGTTCAGCGCCGTCCCAGCCCGTGCCTTTTCGAACCACAATCTATCTGACGTTCACGAACAACTTGCAGGAGAAACTCGCTGCGGCCGGCATGCAACCCGCTATCAAAACGGAATCGAATATGCTCGCGCAGACCGTGATCGGTTTCTTGCCGATCGCCCTTTTCCTGAT